>NZ_JBFTRC010000077.1:0-36417 GCF_056399325.1 Allobosea sp. 01N443 | reverse complement strand
GTGCCGTCATCCGCCATGAGATTCGCCTATGCTGTTGTCGAAGCGTCAGGCGATGGGTGTAGCGAAACGGGCCGACCGGCGGAAGCCTGAACCCTGTTTGATTCAGATCGTAAATATGTAAACTATCGCCGAGCGGCGCAGGCCGACCCGTTGAAGAGGACAAACCGATGGATGAACTGATCTCCCGCATCGTGGCGGCTTCCGGTCTCGATGAAGGCCTCGCCCGCAAGGCGATCGGCATCATCCTCGCCTTCCTGCAGAAGGAAGGCCCGGCCACCGAGATCGAGCAGTTGATGTCCGCCCTGCCCGGCGCACAGGAGCTCGCCGATTCCGCCAATGGCGGCAAAGGCGGCCTGATGGGCATGGTCGGCGGCCTGATGGGCGGTGGCGGCGGCGTCATGGCGCTCGGCGGGCAGCTGATGGGAGCCGGGCTCTCAATGGGCCAGATCCAGAGCGTGTCCAAGGAGATGTTCGCGGTCGGCCGTGAAAAGGCCGGCGAAGATGCGATGGGCGCGATCGTCGGAGCGATTCCCGGACTCGGCCAGTTCGTCTGATCGCCATTCCGGCTTGAGGATCGAGCGCCGCCTGGCAACGGGCGGCGTTTTCGATTCGGTCGGGGGTTTGCGCACGCGGCGTTGGACGAAGTAGGGATGGCGGTGCGTCTGCGCACGTGGCATCACGCATTCGCAATTGCAGCATGCCGCAAGCAGGGAGACCGGCGCGCATGAACTCGGCCTCGACATCCGATCTGCCCTTCATGGAGGCCTTTCCGCTGCCCGACCAGGCGCAGTGGCGCGCGGCCGTCGACAAGGTTCTGAAGGGTGCCGATTTCGAGAAGCGCCTCGTCGGGCGGACGGCCGACGGCATCCGGATCGCGCCGCTCTATGCTGCGGCCAGCCCGCAGACACGGCCGGCGCGGTCACAGGCCCGGCGCTGGCAGGTCAGCGCGCGGATCGACCATCCGTCCCCCGCAGAAGCCCGCGATCTGGCGCTCGCCGATCTCGAAGGCGGCGCTGACGCGCTCGTTATCAGCTTTGCAGGCGCCCGCGCGGCCCGCGGCTATGGGCTGGTCGCCGATGATGTCGCCATGCTGGATGCCGCGCTCGACGGCGTGATGCTCGACCTGATCAGCCTGAGGATCGACCCCGCGGCGGGCGGACGCATCAATGCGCTCCTGCTTGCCGCGCTTGTCGAACGTCGTGGAATAGACCCCGCGACGACGACAATTGACTTCGGACTCGACCCGATCGGCATCCTCGCCAGCCAGGGCGTGTTCGCGGCTTCATGGCCCGAAATCGGCCGCCGCCTTGTCGAGACCATCGAGGCCCTGAAGGCGCGCGGATTTGCGGGCCCCTTCCTCACGGCCGATGCACGCCCCTATCAGGAGGCTGGCGCGACCGAGGCGCAGGAACTCGGCGCAGTCATGGCGACCGCGATCGCCTATCTGCGTGCGCTGGAAGCCGGCGGCATGCCGCTCGATCAGGCCCGCGACGCCATATCCTTCGTTCTCGTCGCCGATACCGACGAGTTCATGACCATCGCGAAGTTCCGCGCTGCTCGGCTGCTCTGGCAGCGCGTGCAGCAGGCCTGCGGGCTTGATCTCAAGCCCATGGCGCTGAACGCCGAGACGGCATGGCGCTCGCTGACCCGGCGCGACCCCTGGGTCAATCTGCTGCGTGCGACGGTCGCGACCTTCTCGGCCGGCATTGGCGGGGCGGACTCTCTCACCGTCCTKCCATTCACCGCCGCGCTCGGCTTACCCGATGCCTTGGCCCGCCGCGTCGCCCGCAACACCCAACTCGTCCTGCTGGAGGAGGCCAATCTCTGGCGCGTCGCCGACCCCGCCGCTGGGGCCGGCGGTTTCGAGGCTCTGACCCAGGCGCTATGYGAGCAGGCCTGGACCAAAATGCAGGATCTGGAGCGCGAAGCCAGTGACGGCCGACCCGGCATCGTCGCGGCACTGGCCAACGGACATGTTCAGCAGGGTCTTGCCCGCCAGCGCGATATCCGCGCCAAGTCGATCGCGACCCGCCGCGAGCCGATCACGGGAACCAGCGAGTTCCCGAATCTCGCGGAGGCTCCGGTCAAGGTGCTCGAGATTGCGCCGGTCAAGCGGACACGCTCCTCGCCATCGACGACCAGAGCGGCCGATCAGGACCAGGCGGCGTTGATCAGCCAGCTCGCAACGGGTGCGACGCGCGCGGATGCGGCAACGGCTCCCGAACAGGATGGGCTGAAGGTCGAAGCCCTACCCTCTGTGCGGCTTGCCGAGGCGTTCGAGGCCCTACGCGACAAGGCGGATGCGCTAACGCAAGAGCGCGGCAAGCGCCCGACCGTCTTCCTCGCGACGCTKGGGCCTGTCGCCGACTTCACGGCGCGCGCCGGCTTCGCGCGGAACCTGTTCGAGGCCGGAGGCCTCTCGGCTCCCGGCCATGACGGCTTCCCCGGCAATGGCGGGACCGACATTCCGGCACTTGTTGCGGCCTATCAGGCCTCGGGTGCGCGCCTCGCCTGCCTCTGCGGCTCGGATGCCGGCTATGCCTCCGAGGCAGTTGCCGCTTCGCAGGCACTGCGCGCCCAGGGCGCAACGGTCTGGCTCGCCGGCAAGCCCGGTGAATTGGAACCTGCGTTGAACCAGGTCGGTGTGGCCTCGTTCGTTTTTGCGGGAGCCGATGTCGTCGCCGCGCTTGAACAGGCGCAGGCGATCGCGGCTGCCTGATACGGAGAGCAGTGCCTTGACGCCCATCGCCCTCACCATTGCCGGCTCCGATTCCAGCGGCGGCGCCGGAATTCAGGCCGATCTCAAGACTTTCGCGGCGCATCGGGTCTATGGCGCCAGCGTCATCGTCGCGCTGACCGCGCAGAACACCATGGGCGTCACCGCGATCCACGCCGTGCCGGCCGGTTTCGTCGCCCAGCAGATCGACGCCGTCTTTTCCGATCTCGACGTGACGGCGGTGAAGATCGGCATGCTCGCCACGGCCGAACTGATCGAAACGGTTGCCGCGGGCCTGGTGAGGCACAAGGCCCGCAACATCGTGCTCGACCCGGTCATGGTCGCGGCTTCAGGGGCTCGTCTCCTCGAGGACAAGGCCGTTGACGCCATCCGACGCCTGCTTTTCCCGCTCGCGACGCTGGTCACGCCCAACCTGCCGGAAGCAGCGGCGCTGCTCGGCACCGCGATGGCGACAAGCGAAGCGGCGATCGACGAACAGGCCGAGAGGCTGATCGGCTTCGGCGCCGCGAACGTGCTGCTGAAGGGCGGGCATGGCAGCGGCGAGACCAGCACGGATCTGTTGCTCCTGGCTGGCGGCCAGCGCCAGCGCTTCAGCGCGCCGCGCCATGAGACGCGCAACACCCATGGCACCGGCTGCACATTGTCCTCGGCGATCGCGTCCGGCCTCGCCAAGGGATTGGCGCTGTCTGAAGCGGTCGGCCAGGCAAAGACCTATATCTCGGCGGCCATCGCGGCCGCCGATCAGGTTCCGGTTGGCCATGGCCATGGACCGGTGCATCATTTCCACCATTGGTGGGACAGGACCGACGGGAGTAAGCCATGACCGCGATCCCGGACTTCACGACGCTCGCCTTCGACGATCACGCCCCGGCAGCGGCACTGCTCCCGGCTGCGGCAGCCGAGCTCTGGCTGACGCCGGAGGGCATCCCGGTCAAACCCGTCTATACCGCGGCCGACCGCGACGGGCTTGGCTTCGTCGACAGCCTGCCGGGCCTGCCGCCCTATCTGCGCGGCCCCTACCCGACCATGTATGTGAACCAGCCCTGGACGATCCGGCAATATGCCGGCTTCTCCACGGCGGAGGATTCGAACGCCTTCTACCGGCGCAATCTCGCCGCCGGGCAGAAGGGGCTCTCGGTCGCCTTCGATCTCGCGACCCACCGCGGTTATGACAGCGACCATCCGCGCGTCGGCGGCGATGTCGGCATGGCAGGCGTCGCGATCGACTCGATCTACGACATGCGCACGCTGTTCTCCGGCATCCCGCTCGATCAGATGAGCGTGTCGATGACGATGAACGGCGCGGTCCTGCCGGTTCTCGCGCTCTATATCGTCGCGGCCGAGGAACAGGGCGTGCCGGCGRCCAAACTCTCGGGGACCATTCAGAACGACATCCTCAAGGAGTTCATGGTCCGCAACACCTATATCTATCCGCCCTCGCCCTCGATGCGGATCATCGGCGACATCTTCGCCTATACCTCGGCGAACATGCCGAAATTCAACTCGATCTCGATCTCCGGCTATCACATGCAGGAGGCGGGAGCGACGCAGGACCTGGAGCTCGCCTACACGCTTGCCGATGGCGTCGAGTATATCCGCGCCGGGCAGCAGGCCGGTCTCGGCGTCGATGTCTTCGCGCCGCGGCTCTCCTTCTTCTGGGCCATCGGCATGAACTTCTTCATGGAAGTGGCGAAACTGCGCGCAGCCAGGCTGATCTGGGCCAAGCTCGTCAAGGATTTCGGCGCCCAGAACGAAAAATCCCTGCCGCTGCGCACGCATTGCCAGACCTCCGGCTGGTCTCTGACCGCGCAGGATGTGTTCAACAACGTGCCGCGCACGATGATCGAAGCGATGGCGGCGACGCAGGGCCACACCCAGTCGCTCCACACCAATGCGCTCGACGAAGCGCTGGCGCTGCCGACCGACTTTTCCGCCCGGATCGCCCGCAACACCCAGATCCTGCTGCAGCAGGAGAGCGGCACGAGCCGGATCATCGATCCCTGGGGCGGTTCCTACTATGTCGAGCGGCTCACCGCCGAACTCGCGGCCAAGGCCTGGACCCATATCCAGGAGGTCGAGGCGCTCGGCGGCATGGCCAAGGCGATCGAGGCCGGTATTCCGAAGCTGCGCATCGAGGAAGCAGCCGCCAAGACCCAGGCGCGCATCGACGGCAAGCAGCAGGCGATCATCGGGGTCAATATCTTCAAGCCGGAGAACGAGGCCTCGATCGACGTGCTCAAGGTCGACAATGCCTCGGTTCGCACCCAGCAGCTCGACAAGCTCCGACGTCTCAAGGCCGAGCGAAACGAGGCCGAGACGCAAGCGGCGCTGACTGCGCTCACCCATGGCGCCACCGGCGACGCTAATCTGCTCGATCTCGCGGTCAAGGCGGCCCGCGCCAAGGCGACGGTCGGCGAGATTTCCATGGCGATGGAGACAGTCTTCGGGCGGCACCGGGCCGAGATCAAGTCGATTTCCGGCGTCTACAAGCGGGAGGTCGGCATGGAAAATCCGGCAGTGACACGCGTGCAGATGATGACTGAAGCCTTCGAGGAGGCCGATGGTCGCCGGCCGCGCATCCTCGTCGCCAAGATGGGCCAGGACGGACACGACCGCGGTCAGAAGGTGATCGCGTCGGCCTTCGCCGATCTCGGTTTCGACGTCGATATCGGACCACTTTTCGCGACGCCGGACGAGGCGGCGCGGCAGGCCGTGGAGAACGACGTCCATATCGTCGGCGTCTCCTCGCTGGCGGCGGGGCATCTGACGCTGGTGCCCGAACTGAAGGCAGCCCTGGGCAAGGCCGGCCGGCCCGACATCATGATCGTCGTTGGCGGCGTGATCCCGCCCCAGGATTTCGAGGCGCTGATCGAAGCCGGTGCGAGCGCGATCTTCCCGCCGGGGACCGTGATCGCCGATGCGGCCGAGAAGCTGCTCGAGGAACTCAACCAGCGGCTCGGCTACAGCCAGCGTACCGCTGCGGAATAGCAGACGGGCGCGGCTGGAAGAGCCGCGCCCGCGTCAGGATCACCAGCAATCGCTACACGAGATCAACGCCAGCCGTAGCCGTAGCTCTCGTAGTGACGGGGGCGGGCATAGCGCCGGTCGTCCTCGCCGAAGCGGCGCCACTGACGCTGTCCCCAATAGCCGTGGAACGCGGGCGGGGCCGGGCGCCAGCCATAGGCCGGGCGCTCCTGATAGCGGTCCCAGCGGCCGTCAAAGGCTGCGGCGGAGCCCGTCCCCGCGAGGCTTGCCGCGCCCAGGGTCGCAGCGCCGATGAGGAAGGTCGCGAGGCCGGCTGAGGCGAGTTTGCGGAACATGGTCCTGATCCTGTTTGGCGGCCAGGGCGATCCCCTTGCCTGACACCGACATTCGCACGTTCTGGCTGAACGGCCCTTGAGGGGGCCATTCACCAGCCGTTCAAGCGCTGGCCAATTGATCGCGCTTCAGGAGCAGCGAGGCCGCGATGACGACGAGCGCGACGGCGCCGATCATGATCGTGCAGGCCGCATTGATCTCAGGCGAGACGCCCAGCCTGACTGCGGAATAGAGCCGCATCGGCAGGGTCGTCGCGCCCGGACCGGTCGTGAAGCTCGCAATCACGAGATCGTCGAGCGAGAGCGTGAAGGCGAGCATCCAGGCGGCGGCGACCGCCGGCCAGATCAGCGGCAGGGTCACGGTCCAGAAGGTGACGACAGGAGTGGCGCCGAGATCGCGCGCCGCTTCCTCCAGCGAGCGGTCGAAGCCGGCGAGCCGCGACTGCACGACAATGCAGGCGAAGCCGAGGCTGAAGGTGGCGTGGGCGATCGTGACGGTCCAGAAGCCGCGCTCCACCTGCGCCGAGACGAAGAGCAGCAACAGCGACAGGCCGGTGATCACCTCCGGCATCACCAGCGGCGCCAGCACCATGCCGGAGAACAGGGTGCGCCCGCGAAAGGCGCCATAGCGTGCGAGCGCCAGCGCGGCCAACGTCCCGAGCGCGGTGGCGACTGTCGCCGAGACGAAGGCGAGACGGATGCTGAGCCAAGCTGCGGTGAGCAAGGGCTCGTTCRCCATCAACGCGCCATACCAATGCGTCGAGAACCCGCCCCAGACTGTCACCAGCCGGGAGGCATTGAAGGAATAGGCGATGAGCGCGAGGATCGGCAGGTAGAGAAAGGCGAAGCCCGCCACCAGCGCCATGATCAAACCGGGACCGAGCCGCTTCATGCCGCCCCTCCCCGCGTCAGCCGCGCCCGCTGCAGCAAGGCGAGCGGCGCGACCAGCACGAACAGCAGGACGACCGCGACGGCGGAGGCAAGCGGCCAGTCGCGGTTCGAGAAGAATTCGCTCCAGAGCGCCTTGCCGATCATCACGGTATCGGGGCCGCCGAGCAGATCGGGAATGACGAACTCACCGACCGCCGGAATGAAGACGAGCGCCGAACCCGCCAGGATGCCGGGGATGGACAGGGGCAGCGTCACCGTCGCGAAGGCGGTCGATGCCGGGGCACCGAGATCGGCGGCAGCCTCCAGCAGCGAGCGATCGAGCTTCTGCAGCGTCGCGAAGAGCGGCAGCACCATGAAGGGCAGGTAGGAATAGACCATGCCGATCAGCACGGCGGCTTCCGTGTTGAGCAACCGCAGCGGCTCGCTCGTCACACCCATGCCCGTCAGGACCATGTCGAGCAGCCCCTCAGGCCGCAGGATTCCGATCCAGGCGTAGACGCGGATCAGGAAGGAGGTCCAGAACGGCAGGATGACCAGCACCAGCAGGATGCCCTGCCAGCGCCTCGGCGCACTCGCCATCGCATAGGCCAGGGGATAGCCGATCGCGAGCGCGATCAGCGTCGTCAGCGCGGCGATACGCAGGGAGTAAAGATAGCTCTGCCAGTAGAGCGGGTCGTCACCAAGGAGCTTGAAGTTCTCGAGGTCCAGCGCAGCAATGAACTCGCCGAGCTGGGAGAAGCCCTGGAAATGCGGCGCATAGGGCGGCAGATCGGTCGCGGCGTCCGAGAACGCCATGCGCAGGACGATCGCAAAGGGCGCCAGGAAGAACAGCAGCAGCCAGAGATAGGGTACGGCCACGACCAGGCGGCCGAGCCGGCGCGCCGAAGCATTCCCCGTCCTCATGGCGGCAGGACCAGCCCGGCCTCAACATCCCAGGAGAGCCAGACCCTGTCCTCCCAGGCGAAGGGACGCTCGATCCGGCGGGTGCGGTTCGCAAGCGCAACCTTGAGCAATTGCCCGTCATCGCCGCCGACCATGACCTGCACCATGGTGAAATCGCCGAGATAGCCGATATCCCAGATCTCGCCGGCGACCTTGTTGACCGCCTGCACCGGCTCGTCATGGCTGAGCGTGATCTTTTCGGGCCTGAGGCCCACGAAGATCGTCTCTCCCGTGGCAAGCGAGGCCGTCTCCTCGTCGAGCTCGACCGCGCCGGCCATCGCCGTCTCGACCCTCACGATCTCGCCGGCGACGGATGTCACACGACCTTCGAGGATGTTGATGTCTCCGACGAATTCCGCGACGTAGCGGCTGGTCGGCGCCTCGTAGATCTCATCGGGCGGACCAATCTGAACGAGCCGGCCATGGTTCATCACCGCCATGCGGTCGGCCATGGTCATCGCCTCGTCCTGGTCGTGTGTGACGACCATGAAGGTGAGGCCGAGTTCGCTCTGCAGATCCATCAGCTCGAACTGAGTCGACTCGCGCAGCTTGCGATCGAGCGCCGCCATCGGCTCGTCGAGCAGCAAGAGCTTCGGACGTTTGGCGAGCGAGCGTGCCAATGCGACGCGCTGGCGCTGGCCGCCGGACAGCTGGTCCGGGCGACGCTTCCCGAGCCCGTCGAGCTTGACCAGAGCCAGCATCTCGGCGACGCGCCGCGAGATCTCCTCGCGCGGCAGCCCTTCCCGTCTCAGGCCATAGGCGATGTTGTCGCCGACGTTGAGATGCGGAAACAGCGCATAGGACTGGAACATCATGTTGATCGGCCGGCGATGCGGCGGCACGGCGGTGATGTCGACGCCATCGAGCAGGATCTCGCCGGCATCCGGCTGCTCGAACCCTGCCAGCATCCGCATCAGCGTGGTCTTGCCGCAGCCTGACGCGCCGAGCAGCGCGAAGAATTCGCGCGGGTAGAGCGCGAGCGACAGGTCGTCGACCGCCGTCACCGTGTCGAAGCGCTTGGTGACATTGCGGAAGACCACCAGCGGCTCCGCCGCTGGGTCATTCCATGGCTGGAAGGCCCGGCGAACGCTGCCGGGCGAAGCCTTGCGCTTCGCCCGGAGCGGAGCCGCAGCCCCGGCATCACGCGCGTTCATTTGCCGGTCTTGATGCGGGTCCAGAGCCGGTTGACCACCCTCTGGCTCTTCTGATCGTAGGGAGTGATCGTGTAGAGCCGGCTCATCACCGCCTCCGAGGGATAGATGCCGGGATTGTCGCGCACTGCCGCCGAAAGCAGCGGCTTCGAGGCGATATTGCCATTGGCATACTGGATGAAGTCGGAATTCTTCGCCGCCATCTCGGGCCGGTTGACGAAATCTATGAACTTCAGCGCGGCATCCGGATTGGCGGCATCCTTCGGAATGACGAAGGAATCGAACCACATCAGCGCGCCTTCCTTCGGGATGGAATAGGCGATCTCGACCTTGTTCTTGGCCTCTTCCGCCCGCTTCTTCGCCTGCAGGATGTCGCCGGAATAGCCGACCGCGAGGCAGATATCGCCATTGGCGAGAGCGTTGATGTATTCCGAGGAATGGAATTTCTGGATGTGCGGGCGGATCTTGCGCAGCAATTCGCCGGCCTTGTTCAGATCCGCTTCGTTCTTCGAATCCGGGTTCAGGCCGAGATAGCGCAGCGCCGCCGGGAACATCTCCTCGACCGCATCGAGGACGTGCACGCCGCAATTCGAGAGCTTCTTGAGCTGGTCGGGTTCGAACAGGATGCGCCAGGAATCGATCACTGCATCGGGGCCGAGCCGCTCCTTGATCTTGGCGACGTTGTAGCCGATGCCGGTCGTGCCCCACATGTAGTTCACGGCAAACTTGTTGCCGGGATCATATTTCGAAAGCCGTTGCTGAATCTCGGGCCAGGCGTTCTTCAGGTTCGGAACCTTGGCCGTATCGATCGGCGAGTAGAGATTGAGCGGGATATGGCGCGGCAGAAACGAGGCCGTGACCACGATCAGGTCATAGCCGGTCTTGCCCGCGAGCAACTTGGTCTCGACCGTCTCCATCTGGTCGAAGGTGTCGTAGACGACTGTGATGCCGGTTTCCTTCTTGAAGGCATCAAGCACCTCCGGATCGACATAGTCCGACCAGTTGAAAATGCGCAGCTGCTTGTCCTGCGCGCTAGCGGCCGTGCCCGAAACCAGCGCCCATCCAAGCGCAATGGCTGTCGCAAGGCCCTTCAGCCCCCGTACCGATGAACCCAATCTGCCCCTCCTTAGCGGGTGAATCTCCACCCGGCGCGCGGCACGCTATCAGCTTGCAGCGAAGCCTCAACCACCTTTTCGTGAAGTCATGTCGCAGTGTCTTTTCTTGCGATGCCGCAATCGGGCTCACTATCGTCCTGCGATGCATCATCTGCGCCGCGTCCTGGCTCTCTTTGTCGTCCTTTTCCTGCTGCCCGTCGCGACGCATGCGGCCTGGTGGCAATTGCAGCCGCTCGCGGCCGACTGGCGCCGGGCGGACTGGTCCAGCGCCAGGCTCCTGCCGGCCGCAGCAACCGTGCCCGAAGCGACGATCCATGTCTTCGCTGCCCGCGTCGGGCGCTGGCGCGGGATCTTCGCGCATCATTCCTGGCTGGTGGTCAAGGAGGCGGGCGCGAGCGCCTATACACGCTTCGATGTCGTCGGCTGGGGCAATCCTGTGCGCATCAACCATCGCGAGGCCGATGGCCGCTGGTTCGGCAACGTGCCGGAGCTGGTGACGGAGGTGAAGGGCGCCGCCGCCGAGGCGCTGATTCCGCGCATTCGCGCGGCCGTGCAGAGCTATGCCTATAGCACGTCAGGCAGCTATTCCGCCTGGCCGGGGCCCAATTCGAACAGCTTCGTGCAGCACGTGCTCGCCGAGATTCCCGAACTCGCCCATGCCCTGCCGCCAACGGCGATCGGGAAGGACTGGCGCGATGACGGCCTGTTCCTCGGCATGGCGCCGAGCCGCACCGGCATCCAGGTCTCGCTCTTCGGGGTCGCCGGCATCACGCTGGCCTGGGTCGAAGGCGTCGAGGTCAATCTGCTTGGGCTCGTCACCGGATTCGACATCCGCCAGCCGGCGCTGAAGCTGCCGGGCTGGGGAAGAGTGGGCGTCTAGGCGCGCTCGGCATGCTGCCAAATCAGCCGCGGCATGCTCGCAATTTGGCAAGCAGGGATGGCCGGTTCGAGACCGGCCATGATGCTCCAGATCAGACCGCCTCGAAGGCCTGCGCCAGATCCGAGATCAGGTCCTCGATATTCTCGATGCCGACCGAGATCCGGATCAGGGCATCGGTGAGCCCGATCTCCTCCCGCAATTCGCGGGCGACCCCCGAATGGGTCATCGCGGCGGGATGCGAGACGAGCGTCTCCGTGCCGCCGAGGCTKACCGCGAGCTTCATGATCTGAAGATTGTCGAGCAGCGCGAACGCTTCCTTCTCGCCACCMTTGACGTCGAAGGAGAAGGTCGAGCCCGGCGCCGAGCATTGCTTGTCGAAGACCGGCTTGCGCGGATCGCCATCCTTCAGATCGCCAAGGTAATGCAGCTTGGCAACCTTGGGATGGCTCGCGAGATACTCCGCCACAAGTCGGGCGTTCTCGTTGGCGCGGCTCATGCGGATGTCGAGCGTCTCCAGCGAACGCATCAGCATCCAGCAGGAATTCGGATCAAGCTGCGTGCCGAGCGACGAGCGCCAGCCCTTGACCTGGCGGACGAGCGCATCCTTGCCGCTGATCGAGCCGCCGACGAGATCGCTATGCCCGCCGACATATTTGGTGAGCGACAGCAGCGAGAGATCGGCGCCATGCTGCAGCGGCTTCTGGAATTTCGGGCCGAGCATGGTGTTGTCGACCACCACGGGCGGGCGATGCCCCTGCGACTTCTCGAGCTCGTCGGCGATCATCGCGCAGGCTGCGAGATCGACCAGCCCATTGGTCGGGTTGGCCGGCGTCTCGACCAGGATCATCCCGACGCGCCCCTTGGCGGCAGCGGCCTTGGCGGTCGCACGCATCTGCGCGACATCGACGCCGTCGGTGAAGCCGAAAGGCGTCACCCCGAAGGCGCCCATCTGGTTCTTCAGCAGCGTCTCGGTGCCGCCATAGAGCGGCCGGCTGTGGATGACGGTGTCGCCCGGGCGCAGGAAGGCGAAGCAGGTCGTTGCGATGGCCGCCATGCCGCTGGCGAAGACCGCGCAGCGTTCGGCCTCGTCCCAGATTGCCAGGCGATCCTCGAGGATCTCCATGTTCGGATGGTTGAAGCGCGAATAGACCAGGCCGGACTTCTCGCCGGGCTTGAGCTGGCGGCGCCCCGAGGTGAGGTCGAAGAAATCCTTGCCCTGCTGCGCGCTCTCGAAAACGAAGGTCGAGGTCAGGAAGACCGGCGGCTTGAGCGAACCCTCCGACATCGCCGGCGAGTAGCCATAGCCCATCATCAGCGTCTCGGGATGGAGCTTGCGGTTGGCGATGCGGTCCTTGTGATAATTGTCCTGGCTCATCGCACTCTCCTCTGCCGGTCAGGCTGCCGACCTTGCGGCACCAGAAAGGCAGGTTAGGCCGATCCGCGCGGCATTGCATGAATGATCCCGTCGGGATTACATCCCGTTTGCGCATCTTCCTGCTCAGATATCGAATTCGAGGAGCATCTTATGCTCGATACGACAGACCGCCGTATGCTTGCCGTGCTGCAGGAGGACGGACGCATCACCAATCAGGACCTGTCGCAGAAGATCGGCCTGTCGCCGACGCCCTGCCTGCGCCGGCTGAAGCGACTGGAAGAGACGGGCGTGATCAGGGGCTATGCCGCGGTCGTCGATCCCAAGGCCTATGGCCTACCCTTCAGCGTCTTTGTCTCGATCCGCCTGAGCCAGCAGACCCAGGAGCATATCAGCGAGTTCGAGAAGGCCGTCGAGAGCTGGAATGAGGTTGCGGAGTGCTACCTGATGACCGGGTCTCAGGATTACCTTTTGCGGGTGCTGACGGACGGGATCGAGGGCTATGAGCGCTTCCTGAAGCAGAAAATCACGCGGCTGAAATGCATCCACTCGGTCGAATCCAATTTCGCGATGGCGACCATCAAGAAGCGCAACGGCCTGCCACCGCTCTGAGCCCTATCTGCCGCCAAACAGCGCCTGCGCCGCCGCATTCGCCATCTTCCCCTGCTCATGACCGACGCCCGGCACGACGATTTCGCGCCATGGGCTTGCAACACCGAGGCGCTTGGCTTCTGCGGCTGCAACTCGCGTGAAATTCTCTCCACGCGCGAAGCGGTTGGAGCCTTGCGCCTCTGCGCCCCTGGACTTGTTGAGTTGCGGGTGGCCCGGGTCGGTATCCTGATCGCCCAGCATGATCAGCATCGGTTTGGCGAGGGCGGCCTTCGTGCTCGCCTCGGTCGCCGGCGTGCCGTCGAGCGAATAGGGGTAGCTGAAGCCGCCGGCCGCCTCTTTGCCGACAGGCAATGTGTAGTAGCCGGCATTGGCGGTGACCGCTGTCGAGAACCGCGCCTCCGGCATCAGGATCGCCATGCGGTGGACGAACTGCGCCCCGGCTGAATGGCCAAACAGCACATAGCCCGTGTCCGTGACACGACTGCTCTTCAAGGCCTGGTCATAGAAGCGCTCGATGACCGAGTAGACCCATTTCGCCCGGTCCGGCTCCCCCTGGACTCCGCCCTGCTGATAGAGGCGTGTCGGAAAGCGCTCCTTGTCGAAATGCGGGGCGGCAATGATCAGGCCGTGCCGGTCTGCCGCCTCGACCCAGCTGTCGCGCGCCGACGCGGCGTTGCGCAGCAGTCCGTGCAGCGAGATCACCAGTGGGCAGCGCTTGTCGGCGCAGGCCTGCGGCACATAGGTCTCGATGTTGATGGTCTCGGTACCGGTGGGCGAAACGTCCTCATGCAGGACATGCGAGCGCCCGGCTTCCTGGAACGGGGTCAGGTCATGCGCCTGCCCGGCCAGAGGCATGAGCACAAGCAGGCACGCAGCGCGCAACAACACTCGTGGCATCGACGTCCCCCTGAAGGCAGCGCGATGCTGCCCCCAAGACGAACCGCTCCGCAAGCCTCAGGAGCCTGTACGGTCCATGGCGCGCCGCACCACCTGCGTCACTTCGCTGTCCGTCAGGAACAGATCATGCCTCAGCATGCTCCAGCCGCGGCCGGAAGTGTCGGCGACACGCACGCCCAGAGCCTCGAGCCGCGAGCGCTCGGCCGCGCCGGCCCGCGCCACGCCACCGGCGATACGCGAGGAGATGGCGAGGGCCCTGTCATCGGGGTCGATGATCAGGGTCATGCGCTGGGCAAGCGGACCCAGCCGCGAGACCGTCTGCTCGAACGCGTCGATGTCGATATCGGGCGATGCGAAGACGATCGAGCCGATCTGCGAGGAGACGTCGGCGGAGTCCCGGAGCTCCCGCAGGCCTTCCAGCGTCAGGAATGTGCCCATCGAATGCGCGACGATGTGGATGCGCCCCACGGTCGGGTTGGCGACGAGGGCGCGCAAGGCCTGGACGAAGCCCTCGCGCGACCACAGCGCGCTCTCGCGGTCATAGCCGTAGTCGAAGAGCTTGCCGCCGGAGGGCCAGGTGAAGAGCGCGGTGCGCCCCTGGAACTTCAGCGCATGCGAAAGCTGCCCGGCGCTGCGGGCGGCGGATTCGAATGTCTCGTTATAGCCGTGGACGTAGAGCAGCACGTCACGCCCGGTCGCAGCCTCGCCGAAGGCACGGGCCGCATTGGTCGAGGTCCGGTTGCTGACACCGACGACGCGCCAGTCGCTGCCGACGGTCGCCGCGACAACCCCGCGTCCCGGAGGGGAAAGCCGCGCTTCGGCGAAACTCAGGCCCGTGCCACGATCCGGCCCGAAGAACGGCTCGCGGTCACCGAGAGACTTTCGCGTGGTCGCGACCAGGAGCACCGGCTCCCTGCCGAAAGGGGACGACTCCGCATGGGCCGTTTCCGAGAATGGCGAGATCGCCGCCTCTGTCTGCGCGCAGGCCGACAATGCGAGCGAAAGCAGCGCTGCAAGCGCAACGAAGCGACGGGAAGGGGCGTGCCGCGCAGCGGACATGGGCGATCGAGAATTCCAGTGTTGCAGGAATGCGGGCGGAAATGGCCAGCCCGGCCTTAAGGCCAAGCTAACGCGGCCATAATGGGGCAACCTTGCAGCAATCTTCGCGCAAGGCTCGCGCGTGTCCCTGGTGCAACAGCCGCTCTATTGCTGGATAATCGCAGCCGGGGCCGTGACCACGAGCTCCAGCGTGCCGCCGACGGTGCCGACCACGCCGCCGGCGATATCGCCCAGGCGATCGCCGAATTGAGGGCCGCGCATTGCGATTCCCCTGTCCGCCTGCAGTCGCTTGCCGATCATCTGGACGACCTTGGGCGAGGCGGCGAACTTGCCGTGGTTGAGATTGTCGCTGGTCGAAACATCGGACAGATCGATGATATCGACCCCGGATTTCGCCAGCTCCGCGACCGTATCCTTGTCGCTCGCGGAAATCGCCCCCAGGCGCTTCTTGTCGCCGGCGAAGCGGCGCGAAAATTCGAGCGCCTTGTCGTCGGCCGAGACAAAGACCGTCACCGGCGTCTTGATCTCGCGCATCACGGTCTTGAACACATCGAGATCGACATCGGGCGCAGCCAACATGACGTTGCGGAGCTTTCCGCCGAAATTGCCGTCGCCGCGAATGGATGCCTGCCGCAGGGTTTCCAGCGTCAGCTGCGTTCCCATGGAATGGGCGAGGATGTCGATGCGGCTCGGACCGAGGTCCTTGGCGATCGCGCGCAGGTTCATCTCGAGGAAATCGCGGGAATAGAAGGCGCTTTCCCGGTCGTAAGGGTAGGCCAATAGCTGCCCGCGCGAGGGCCAGGTGAACAGCACCGGCACGCCCTTGAAATCCGAGTCATGGACGATCTGGGCGAAACGATAGGCCGCATCGGCAAAGCTCGTGTTGTAGCCGTGAACGAAGACGAGGACCTCGCGCTCCTTTGCCGGCCTTGCCGCGATCTCGCGCCGGACGCGCGCGACAATCGGGGAGAGGTCGATCCGCTCCACCGAAGTCACCGCGAAATGCTCGGCCGGGTTGGTCTTGCCGTAGCTGCCGGGAAGCTCGAGCTCACCCGACTTGTGCGCCTTCGGCACCGAGATATCGATCTTGGCGAAGGAGAGGTGTTGTCCCCGTTCTCCGGTGAAATATTGCGGTTCCGCCCCCATCTCACGGGTCGAGGCCACGAAAATCCGCACGGTCCCGACGATATCGGCTGGATTGACGCTGGTGAGCGACAGGTCTCTGGGCGGGCCGCCGCATGCCGCGAGGCCAAGTGGAGCCAGCAAGGCCAGCGCAATCAATCGAACCCGGAACGCCGCACGCATCATGACCGATCTCGTCTCATTGACGTTGCGGATGTTCAAGAGGCGCGGATGACACAGTGATGACCGAACTCGCGGCTTGTCGCCCGAGCCCAAGGCTTGCTAGGTGCCTGTCATGGCTGACGTCTCCACCCTCGCCGATGCAATTCTCTCCGGTGAACGGGCGGCCCTGGCGCGTGCCATCACGCTCGTGGAATCCCGCCGGGCCGATCATCGCAGGCAGGCCCATGCCCTGATCCAGCAGGTGCTGCCGCACACCGGAAAATCGATCCGGGTCGGCATCACCGGCGTTCCCGGGGTCGGCAAGTCGACCACCATCGATGCACTCGGCACCTACCTGACAGGGCTCGGTCACAAGGTCGCCGTGCTGGCGGTCGATCCATCCTCGACGCGGAGCGGCGGTTCGATCCTGGGTGACAAGACGCGGATGGCCCGCCTTGCCATCGACCCCAGCGCCTATATCCGCCCCTCCCCGTCTTCCGGCACGCTCGGTGGCGTCGCAGCCAAGACGCGCGAAACGATGCTGCTCTGYGAGGCCGCCGGCTTCGACGTCATCCTGGTCGAGACGGTGGGCGTCGGCCAGTCGGAGACCGCGGTCGCCGATCTCACCGATTTCTTTCTCGTGCTGATGCTGCCCAATGCCGGCGACGAATTGCAGGGCATCAAGAAGGGCATCATCGAGCTCGCCGACATGATCGCCGTCAACAAGGCGGACGGCGCCGGAGCCGTGGCGGCGAAGGCCGCAGCGGCGCAGTACCGCGCGGCCCTGCACATTCTCGCTCCCGTATCGAGCGTCTGGTCCACTCCGGTGGTGACGGTCTCGGGGCTGACGGGCGATGGGCTCGACACGCTCTGGGCGAAGGTCGAGGATCATCGCCAGCGGATGGGTGCGAGGAACCTGATCCAGGAGAAGCGTCGCCAGCAGGACGTCAAATGGATGTGGGCCATGGTCGAAGACCGCCTGCGCGCCAGGCTCCGCCATGATCCCGTCCTCAAGGCACGGACCCCCGCGCTTGAAGCAGCCGTCGGGGCAGGAGAACTCAACCCCACCCTGGCGGCCGACGAGATCGCGCGGGCGCTCGGCCTTTGAGGTGAGTGATCGCGACGGATGGGGCTGGCCGGCCGGCGCGCGGGCCTGAAACGGCACAACCAGGCCGGCACGCGGCTTGTAAGCCTGCGGCGTCATGGAGGCCCTCATGGCGATTTCTCGACGTTCCCTGCTGGCCGCGACCGTTTTTGGGACAGCAGGATCCGTTGTTCCGGCGGCGGCACAGCAGGCACCGCGGAGCGAACCGGCGCGCGCGCTCGGTCAGCTCGGACTGGAGGCTACTCATTTCGGACTGCGCCCCGGCTCCGCCGACGATCAGTCACGGCCGCTTCAGAATGCGCTCGCGGAAGCGGCCAGGCGCGGCGCGCCCTTGCTGCTGCCGCCGGGGCGCTATCGCGTGTCCAACGTCATCCTGCCCGAGGGCTCACGGCTGGTCGGTGTCCCCGGCGCCACGCAGCTCGTCGCGGCGCAAGCAGGCCCGCTGCTCATCGCCCGCCGCATCAAGCGCACGGCGCTGACAGGGCTCAGTCTCGACGGGCTCGACATCCGCGCCAGCGAGCGAGCCGGACTTGTGGCCGCCGAGGAGGTCCTGGAGCTCACCCTGAATGAATGCGAGTTCGCCAATGCGGGCTCGGTCGGCCTCGTCCTGACCCGAACAGCGGGGCGGATCCAGGCCAGCAGGTTTCGCAGCATGCGCGAATCGGCGCTGTTCTCGCTCGATTCGCGCGGGCTCTCGATCGAAGGCAACCAGATCGAGGATTGCGGCAATAACGGTATCCAGATCTGGCGCAGCCAGGCGGGCGACGATCAGTCRCTCATTCGCGGCAATCGGATCAACCGCATCCGTTCGGATTCCGGCGGTGACGGGCCTAATGGCAACGGCATCAGCCTGTTCCGCGCCGGCGGTGTCATCATCGAGAGCAACAGCCTGCGCGACTGCGCGCTGACCTTCATCCGGAACAACTCCGGTTCGACCGTGCAGATCATYGGCAACCAGGGCAAGCGCTGCGGCGAGACCGCGCTCTATTCGGAATTCGCCTTCGAGGGCGCCATCATCAGCGGCAATCTGCTGGAGGATTGCGCCATGGGCATAAACGTCACCAATCTCGACCATGGCGGGCGGCTCGCCGTCGTCGCCAACAACATCATCAGCAACGCCCAGAAGGGTTATGCCCCGAAAGGCAAGGAGCCGGTCGGGGGCATGGGCGTGCATGTCGAGGCGGAGGCCGCCGTGACCGGCAATGTCGTGGAGAATGCCAGCGATGTCGGCATCTCGCTCGGCTGGTCCTGGGCCATGCGCAACCTCGTGGCCACCGGCAACATCGTTCGCAAGACCGGGATCGGCATCTCGGTCTCGCTGGTGCCGAAGGAACGCAACGCCCTGATCGCCAACAATGTCATTGCGGACGCGAAGCTCGGTGCCGTCCTCGGCACCGAATACGGCACGATCGTCACTGGCGACCTGACGCAAGGCGCTGACAAGCGGGCGACCGGCATCCGTGTCGAGAACAACGCGGTGAGCTGAAGCACCGGCCCGAAAGTGGATAGCTGTTCTTCAGGAAAGCCGACGCGATCACAAAAGGGTAGACGATCGGACCGGATACGATATCCGATCCGATGATTTAAGCGCTGGCTGCCGCCCTCACGCGCCCGACCTCGATGCCGTTCCAGTTCTTCAGGACGCTTTCGCGCAGCGGCGCAAAGCTCGCCGCCTCCGTCTCGCTCATCGGCAGGAAGCGCGCGATCAGCGAGGCCATCACCACCTCGGCCGCGCGCCCTGCCCCGTCATCGCATTTCAGCGCAATGCCGAGCCCGAGTTCCGGAATCGCGCCGCAATAGACGCCTTCCGCGCCGGTCTTGATGAAGATGCGCTCGCGCAGGAGTTCCATCGCGCGCGTGTCGAACCGGCCGGTTCCCGCGACCATGAAGGGGTGAGCAGCGACCGCCTTGCGGATGCGCAGTGCGGCCTCGGCGCGCTTCGGCCCAAGCCCGTGGCCGGAGCCGAGACGGGCGAAGCCCAGCGCCAGCGACGTCAGCGGCACGGCATAGGTCGGAATCGAGCAGCCGTCGGTGCCCATGAGATCGGCGGAGTGGGCCGCGCCTGTCACCTCTTCGAGCGCGCCGCGCACCGCCTTCTGGACGGCGTGGCCGGCCTTGACGTAGCCGGTCGGGTCCTCATCCAGGCCGCAGGACAGGCAGACGAAACCGGCATGCTTGCCCGAACAGTTGTTGTTGAGAGCGGTCGGTTCCTGGCCTGCCTTGGAAATGGCGCGCGCCGCAGCCTCGTTCATCGGCCAATGCGCGCCGCATTCGAGGCAACCGGCATCGCGACCGGCCTTCCTCAGCATGCCGAGCGAGGTTTCGGCATGAGCCGGCTCGCCGGAATGCGAGGCGACGGCAAGCGCGATCTCGGCTTCGGTCAAACCGTAGCGGTCGGCAGCGCCGCTCTCGAACAGCGGCAGGGCCTGGATCGCCTTCACCGCCGAGCGCGGGAACACGGGGCGCTCGACATCCCCCAGCGAAAGCACCACAGCGCCGTCCGCATCGACCACGATTGCAGCGCCGCGATGGCGCGATTCGACGACGGCGCCGCGCATCACCTCGGCAAGAACGGGGTTTTCCATAACGATCTCCAAGCTCGCAGAGGCCATGCACATGGTGCCCAGCCTTGTGGCGTTTGCGGCTCGACCTGTCAAAAGCCATAGCGCAGACTGGCGTGGCCTGCGATTCAGGACGTGGTCCGCAGCCGCAGAGCCGGAGAAGCCGAGCCAGCCATGTCGACGGATTACGAGACAGAATACAATAACCGCGCCCGCGTGCCGGAGCATCCCGGAATCATTGCCGGCTGGCAGGCGGACGCTGCGGCCTATCGCGGTATCGCGGTCAGCGAACTCGGCATCTCCTATGGCCCGGGCGAGCGGCAACATTACGACCTGTTCAAGCCCGAGGCGGTCAAGGGCAACGCCATCGTGCTCTTCATCCATGGTGGCTACTGGCAGGCGCTCGACCGCTCCTATTTCTCGCATATGGCGCGCGGCGTGAACCGGCTMGGCGTTCCCATGGCGGTCGCGGGCTACGATCTCTGCCCACAGGTCGAGCTCGGCCACATCGTCTGGGAGCTGCAGCAGGCGGCGGCGGCCCTCTGGCGGCAGTTCAACCGGCCGATCGTCGCATCGGGCCATTCGGCGGGCGGGCATCTCGCCGCCTGCCTGCTCGCCACCGACTGGAAGAATGTCGACCCCGACCTGCCGGACCAGCTGGTGCCGGCAGCCTATGGCATCTCCGGCCTCTACAACCTGAAGCCCCTGACCGAGACGAGCATCAACAAGGCGCTCGGACTCGACATGGAATCGGCCGAGCGGGAGAGCCCATTGTTCTGGCCGGCCCCCTCGGGATTGCTGATGGACGCCGTGGTCGGCGGGGCCGAAAGCGATGAATACCTGAAGCAGAGCCGCCGCATCACCGATGTCTGGGGCCTGGAAGGCGTCAGGACGCAGTATGGCGAGATCGACGGCGCGAACCATTTCACCGTCCTTGCCGATCTTCCCGACCCCGACAGTGCAATGAGCAAGCGCCTCGCCGAACTCGCAGGCGCTTGATCTTCCGGCGCGAGGCTCTATCCAGAGGGACAGGATTTTCGGAGCGCGTGATGCAGACCTTCTTCGTCGAGATCAAATGCAAGCTCGGCAAGACCTATGAGGTCGCCAGCGAACTCGCTGATCGCGAGATCGCCTCGGAGATTTATTCGACCGCCGGCAATTACGACATCCTGGCCAAGTTCCACGTCGCCGCGGATGTCGATATCGGCCATTTCGTAGCGCAGAAGGTGCAGTCGATCCCCGAGATCGCCGACACGCACACGATCATCACCTTCAAGGCGTTCTGAGGCCCTTTACCGTCCTCATCCTGCCACGCGCAGGCATGCTCCGGCCCTACGAATCCGTGGAGAAGGACATTCTCCACGCGGTGGCTGCTGGCCATGCCGGCTCCGATCCGCCAAAATATCCACTGAACTCGGGAGGTTCTTTCAATGAGAAACGTCGCCACACTCGCCAGCCGCGCCGCCATGGCCGCGGCGCTGTCTCTGGTCGCGGGTGCCGCTGTCGCGCAGGAATTGCGCATCGGCATCTCGGCCGAGCCGAGCGCGATGGACCCGCACTATCACAACCTGACCCCCAACAACATGCTGGCCCGGCACATCTACGAGCCGCTGGTCGGCCAGGACGCCTCGCAGCGGCTGGTTCCCAGCCTCGCCGAAAGCTGGAAGGCGATCGACGACACGACCTGGGAGTTCAGGCTCCGCCAGAACGTCAAGTTCCATGACGGCTCGCCCTTCACCGCCGACGACGTGCTCGCGACCTTCCAGCGCGCGCCGAACGTGCCCAAGAGCCCCTCGAGCTTCTCGGCCTATGTCCGCGGCAAGGAGATCAGCAAGGTCGACGACTACACGATCCGCATCAAGACCGCCGCGCCGGCGCCGCTGGTGCCGACCGATCTTTCGACCTTCGGCGTCATCTCCGCCAAGTGCAAGGACACCACCACCGAGGAATTCAACGCCGGCAAATGCGCGGCGGGCGGCACCGGCCCCTACAAGCAGGCCGAGTTCGTCTCGGGCGACCGCGTCGTCATGACCGCCAATGACAGCTGGTGGGGCGGCAGCAAGGATCTCTGGAAGAAGGTGACGTTCCGTGTCGTCACTTCGGCGCCCACCCGGGTCGCGGCCCTGCTCGCCGGCGATGTCGACATGATCGAAGCCGTTCCGACCTCGGATGTCGCCAAGCTCAAGGGCGACAAGAACCTGAATGTCGTCAGCCAGGTCTCGAACCGCGTGGTCTATTTCCACATGGACCATTTCCGCGACGTCTCCCCCTTCATCAAGGGCAAGGACGGCTCCGAGATCAAGAATCCGCTGAGGGATGTCCGCGTCCGCAAGGCGCTTTCGATGGCGATCAATCGGCCGGGCATCGTCGAGCGCATCATGGAGAAGGAGGCGATCCCCGCTGGCCAGCTCCTGCCCGATTCATTCTTCGGCACCTCCAAGAACCTGAAGCCGGTCGCCTTCGATCTCGCCGGCGCCAAGAAGCTGCTGGCCGAGGCCGGGTACCCGAACGGCTTCAAGATGAAGATGCACGGGCCGAACGGGCGCTACACCAACGACACCAAGATCATCGAGGCTGTCGCCCAGATGTTCGCGCGGCTCGGCATCGAGACCGAGGTCGAGACGCTGCCCCCGGCCAACTTCTTCACCCGCGCCTCGCAGGGCGCAGCGGGCAATGTGCCGGAATTCTCCTTCATCCTCGTCGGCTGGGCCGCCGGAACGGGCGAGTCCTCGGACTCGCTCAAGGCGCTGCTTGCGACCTTCAACCCGCAGAAGGGCATGGGAGCGACCAATCGCGGCCGCTACTCCAACCCGGCCTTCGACGCGAAGGTCGAGGAAGGCCTGCGCACGGTCGACGACAAGAAGCGCGATGCCATCTTCGGCGAGGCGATGGAGATCGGCATGAACGATGTCGGGCTGATCCCGACACATTTCCAGCTCAACACCTGGGCTGCCCGCAAGGGCTTCAAGGTCGAGCCGCGCTCCGACGAGTACACGCTCGCGACCTCCGTCACCAAGCAGTGACCGCGTCGGCGGATTGACGTCGTTCCCGGGCTCAGGCCCGGGAACCTCTCGCCGATGACCGCTGGTCACGGAAGGGTCGGAGCAAACCCGGCCACGCTGTTTTGAGCGCTGCGTTCGCGCACACCATCCCGCTCGCGAAGGAACCAACCCGATGGCTGCCTTCATCCTTCGTCGCCTGGCGCAGGCCCTCTTCGTCATCGGCGCGATGCTGGTCATCGTCTTCTTCGGTGTGAACGTCGTCGGCGACCCGATCTACATGCTCGTCTCGCCGGAGATGAACCAGGAGCAGATCGCCGAAACGGCCCGCTCGCTCGGCCTCGACCGACCGATCTGGGAACAGTTCCTGATCTTCCTGAAGAATGCCATGCAAGGCGATCTCGGCCGCTCCTTCGTGCATGGCGAGTCCGCGATCAAGCTCATCCTGTCGCGCATGCCGGCGACGCTGGAACTCGCCCTTGTCGCGCTTTTCATGGCGATCGTGATCGGGCTGCCGCTTGGCCTCTATGCGGGGCTGAAACCGGAGAGCAAGGCCTCGCGCGCGATCATGGCGATCTCGATCCTCGGCTTCTCGCTGCCGACATTCTGGGTCGGGCTGATGCTGATCCTCGCCTTTGCCGTCGGATTGGGCTGGTTCCCCGCCACGGGCCGGGGCGAAACCGTCTCCGTCTTCGGCATCGAGACTTCGCTGCTGACGCTCGACGGCTGGCAGCATGTGGCCCTGCCGGCGCTGAACCTCGCACTGCTCAAGATCTCGCTTGTCATCCGCCTGGCACGGGCCGGGGCACGCGAGGCGGCCCTGATGGACTATGTCAAATTCGCCCGTGCCAAGGGCCTTTCACAGAGCCGGATCATCGGCGTCCACATCCTGAAGAACATCATGATCCCGATCGTCACCGTGCTCGGGCTCGAATTCGGCTCGCTCGTCGCCTTTTCCGTGGTGACGGAGACGATCTTCGCCTGGCCCGGCATGGGCCGCCTCCTGCTGGAGGCGATCACCCGGCTCGATCGACCGGTCATCGTCGCCTATGTCATGGTTGTCGTCGTGCTGTTCTCCGCAGCTTCATCGAGGATCGCGTTGCGCTGATCGGCCTCCTGGTCTTCGCGACGATCGTGCTGCTGGCGCTCGCCGCGCYGCTGATTGCCCCGCAAAACCCCTATGACCTCGCGGCGGTCGATGTGATGGACTCCCGCCAGCCGCCAGGCGCCGTGGCCGGCGAGGGCTTTACGATGTGGCTGGGCTCCGACGGTGTCGGCCGCGATCTGCTCTCCGGCATTCTCTACGGCCTGCGCATTTCGCTGATGGTGGGGGCCTTCTCCGGGCTGATCGCCGCGACCGTCGGCATGACCGTCGGACTGATCGCCGCCTATGCCGGCGGCAAGGTCGAGACCGTGATCATGCGGCTCGTCGACCTGCAACTATCGCTGCCCTCGGTCCTCGTCGCGCTGATCCTGGTCGCKGCGCTCGGCAAGGGCGTCGACAAGATCATCATWGCCCTCGTCATCGTGCAATGGGCCTATTACGCCCGCACCGTCCGCGGCTCCGCGCTGGTCGAGCGCCGCAAGGAATATGTCGAAGCGGCGCAGTCGCTCGGCCTCTCCCATGCGCGCACCGTCTTCCGCCATATCCTGCCGAACTGCCTCGCCCCGGTCATCGTGATCGCGACCGTGCAGACCGCGCATGCGATCTCGCTGGAGGCGACGCTGTCGTTCCTCGGAGTCGGCCTGCCGCAAACGGAGCCGTCGCTCGGCGTGCTGATCGCCAACGGCTTCCAGTACATGATCTCGGGCAGCTACTGGATCTCGGTCTTCCCCGGCCTCGCCTTGCTCATGACCATCGTCTCGATCAACCTGGTCGGCGACAGGTTGCGCGACGTGTTGAACCCGCGCCTGGAGAAGTGAAGCCATGAGCGATCACGTGCTCCAGGTCAGCGATCTCAAGACCCATTTCTTCACCCGCGCCGGCACGGTGAAGTCGGTCGACGGCGTCTCGTTCCATGTCCGTCGCGGGGAAGTGCTCGGCCTGGTCGGCGAATCCGGCTCGGGCAAATCGGTCACCGGCTTCTCGATCATGGGGCTGATCGATCCCCCCGGCCGCATTGTCGAGGGCTCGATCAAGCTCAACGGCAAGGAGCTCGTCGGCCTCGGGGAAGACGAATTCCGGACGGTCCGCGGTCGCGAGGTCGCGATGATCTTCCAGGATCCGATGATGACGCTGAACCCGGTCCTGCGCATCGACACGCAAATGATCGAAGCCGTCACCGCCCATGACAAGGTCTCGCACAAGGCAGCGCGGGCCCGCGCCCGGGATGCCCTCGCCAAAGTCGGCATCCCCTCGCCCGAAGAGCGGTTKAATGCCTATCCGCACCAGTTCTCGGGCGGCATGCGCCAGCGTGTCGCGATCGCGATCGCGCTGCTGCATCGTCCACCGCTGATCATTTGCGACGAGCCGACCACCGCGCTCGACGTCACCATCCAGAGCCAGATCCTTGCCGAGATGCAATCCCTCTGTGCCGAAACCGGGACTGCCCTGGTCTGGATCACCCATGACCTCGGCGTCGTCGCCGGGCTCGCCGACCGGATCGCGGTGATGTATGCCGGCCGCATCGTCGAGGCGGGCGCGGTCGATCCCGTGCTCGACACGCCCTTGCACCCCTATACCGCCGGCCTGCTCGGCTCGCTGCCGAGCGAGGGGGAACCTGGTGAGATGCTGCGCCAGATCAGGGGCTCGACGCCTTCGCTCGCTCGCCTGCCGCAGGGCTGCGCCTTTGCCCCACGCTGCGACTACGCTCAGGGCGACTGCCTCACGATCGCGCCAGCCACGACGGCTTTCCCCGGCGAGCGCGGCGTGCGCTGTCATCATCCCCTGAGCGGAACCGGGGTTGCGGCATGAACGATACACCGATCCTCACCCTCGAAAGCGTCTCGAAGCGCTTCGCCAAACCGCTCGACGCGGCCGCGAAATTCGCGAACTGGTTCGGCGCCGGCAATACCGAAGAGGTCGTGCACGCGGTCGACAGCGTCGATCTCTCGATCCGGGCCGGCGAGGTCGTCGGGCTGGTCGGCGAATCCGGCTGCGGCAAATCAACGCTCGGACGGGTCGTCGCGGGGATTCACAAGGCGAGCGCCGGCCGCGTGAGCTGGCGCGGGCGCTATACCGACGAGATGGGCACCGAGGAGCGCCACGCTGCGACGCTGGCCATCCAGATGATCTTCCAGGACCCGATGTCCTCGCTCAACCCGCGCATGCGGGTCAGCGACATCGTCGGCGAAGCGCCCGTCGTGCACGGGCTGACGACACGCGCCGGCCARGCGGATTATGTCGACGATATTCTCAATCGCGTCGGCCTCGACCCGACCTACAAGCGGCGCTATCCGCACCAGTTCTCGGGCGGCCAACGTGCCCGCATCGGCATCGCGAGAGCACTGGCGGTGAAGCCGGAATTCGTCGTCTGCGACGAAAGCGTGGCTGCTCTCGATGTCTCGATTCAGGCCCAGGTCCTGAATCTTTTCATGAAGCTGCGCGACGAACTCAACCTGACCTACCTCTTCATCAGCCACGACCTCGGCGTCGTCCGGCACCTCTCGGACCGGGTCGTGATCATGTATCTCGGCCGTGTCGTCGAGGCCGCGCCCGCCGCCGCCCTCTTCAAGGGGCCGCAGCACCCCTATGCCCAGGCACTGCTCGCCAATGTGCCGACGATCACGGCTCGCAAGAAGCGTTTTGCGCCGGTCAGCGGCGAGATCCCCTCGCCGCTGCACCCGCCATCAGGTTGCCATTTCCACCCGCGCTGTCCGCATGCCGGGCCGCGCTGCAAGGCGGAGCGGCCAGCGCTGAAAACGATCGCGTCCGGCCATGTCGCGGCCTGTCACTTGCATGACGGCGGCGTCGGAGCGATGGCGGCCTGAAGCGATCCTGTCGTTTCGGTTGAATGATTGTTGCCCCCGGCACGCTTGACGGCACCGCGTTTCCGGGCGACCTCCAAGCTGATTTGGCCTTGGGCCGTGGAGCCAGGAACGCAGGACGATGAAAAGCACCTTGTCGACGGATCTTCGCTCGGGCGCGCTCGTCTACCACCGCCTGCCCCGGCCCGGTAAGCTCGAGATCCAGGCAACGAAGCCTCTCGGCAACCAGCGCGACCTGGCGCTCGCCTATTCTCCCGGTGTGGCTGCCGCCTGCGAGGCGATCGTCGACGACCCCGCGGAAGCCGCCGAACTGACCTCGCGCCAGAACCTCGTCGCGGTCATCACCAACGGCACAGCCGTTCTCGGCCTCGGCGATATCGGCCCGCTCGCTTCCAAGCCGGTGATGGAGGGCAAGGCGGTCCTGTTCAAGAAATTCGCCGGGATCGACTGCTTCGACATCGAGGTCGACCAGAAGAACATCGAGAAATTCGTCGATGTCGTTGCGGCGCTGGAACCGACCTTCGGCGGCATCAACCTCGAGGACATCAAGGGTCCCGAATGCTTCGAGATCGAGGAGCAGCTCAAGGCCCGGATGAACATCCCGGTCTTCCATGACGATCAGCACGGCACCGCGATCATCGTCAGCGCCGCGATCCTGAACGGGCTCGATCTCGCGGGAAAACAGATCGGCGACGTCAAGATCGTCGTCTCCGGCGCCGGCGCAGCCGCGCTTGCCTGCCTCAACCTTCTGGTCGAGCTCGGGGCCAGGCGCCGGAATATCTGGGTCACCGACCTTGAAGGCGTGGTCCACAAGGGCCGCAACACGCTGATGGACCGCTGGAAGGAGGTCTATGCGCAGGAGACCGATGCGCGGACGCTCAGCGACGTGATCGGCGACGCCGATGTCTTCCTCGGCCTGTCTGCCGCCGGCGTTCTGAAGCCCGAGATGGCCAAGCGCATGGCGGCGAGTCCGCTGATCCTGGCGCTGGCCAACCCGAACCCGGAGATTACGCCGGAGGATGCGCTTGCCGCACGTCCTGACGCGATGATCTGCACCGGCCGCTCGGACTATCCGAACCAGGTCAACAACGTCCTGTGCTTCCCCTACATCTTCCGCGGCGCGCTCGATGTGCACGCCACGACGATCAACGAAGCGATGAAGCTCGCCGCCGTGCGCGCGATTGCATCGCTGGCGCGGGAGGCCACGTCCGACATCGCGGCGCGCGCCTATGGCGGCGAATCGCAGACATTCGGTGCGACCTCGCTGATCCCGAACCCGTTCGATCCGCGCCTGATCCTGCGCATTGCCCCGGCAGTCGCGCAGGCCGCGATGGATACCGGCGTCGCACGCAAGCCGCTGGCCGATATCGAGGCCTATCGCGAGGACCTGTCGCGCTTCGTCTTCCGTTCCGGCTTCATCATGAAGCCGCTCTTTGCGCAGGCGAAGGCCGACCCCAAGCGCGTCATCTACGCCGAAGGCGAGGATGAGCGCGTGCTGCGCGCCGCTCAAGTGGCGCTGGAGGAAGGCATGGCCGTGCCGATCCTGATCGGCCGCCCGAGCGTCATCGAAACCCGGGTGAAGCGCTTCGGCCTGACGATCCGGCCAGGCATCGATTGCGAGGTGATCAACCCCGAGGATGATCCGCGTTATCGCGACTACGTGCAGACCTATCTCGAGATCGCCGGCCGGCGGGGCATCACGCCGGAGGCCGCACGCGTGCTGGTGCGCACCAACAACACGGTGATCGCGGCACTCTCGGTGATGCGCGGCGAGGCCGATGCCATGATCAMCGGCCTGGAAGGGCGCTTTCTGTCGCGGCTGCGGCACATCAAGGACATCATCGGGCTTGCGCCCGGAGCACGCGACATCTCGGCGATGACGCTGATCATCACCAACAAGGGCGCCTTCTTCCTGGCCGACACCCATGTGAAGCATGATCCGACCGCTGAGGAGATCGCCGACATGGCGGTGATCGCGGCGAGCCATGTCTCGCGCTTCGGCATCCCGCCCAAGATCGCCCTGCTCTCTCATTCGGATTTCGGCGCGGCCGACACCCCCTCCTCGCTGAAGATGCGCAAGGCGGTCTGCCTGATCCGCGAGCGCGCGCCGGAACTCGAATGCGACGGTGAGATGGAGGCCGACACCGCCCTCCTGCCGATGGTGCGCGACAGGGTGCTGCCCTCCTCGCATCTCAAGGGCGTCGCCAATGTGCTGATCTTCCCGAATCTCGACGCCGCCAACATCGCCTACCAGTTCGCCAAGGTGCTGGCGGATGCGCTCCCGGTCGGCCCGATCCTGATCGGAGCGGCCAAGCCGGTGCATATCCTGACCGGTTCGGTGACGGCACGCGGCGTCGTCAACATGACGGCCGTGGCCGTGGTCGAGGCGCAGGAACGCGCTGCGGCTTCGCCAGCCTAGTCAGGAGGCGTTGCAGCGGCGCCGTTTCCTGCCATTCTGCGGTGCTCCGGCGGACCGGGATTGCGGGGAACAGGCCATGCGCATCACCAGGATGCTGCTGCGGCTCGCGGCTGTCATGCTTCCGATCCTGGCCGCGGCAGCGGCCAGCGCGCAGGAGCCCCTGCGCGAGGAGAGCACCTTCCTCCGGATCAAGCTCGAGGGGCGTGACATCAGGCTCGAGGCGCTGATCGTCAGGCCGGAGCGTGCTGAGGGTCGCCTCCCGCTGGCGCTGATCACTCATGGCAAATCCTCGAGCAGCGTCAGCATGGGCGATTTGCGGGCGGCGTCCTACGCCACCGTCGCCCGGGATTTTGCCCGGCGTGGCTGGCTCGCAGCCGTCGTCATGCGTCGTGGCTTCGGCCAGTCGGACGGGCCCTTCCCGGCCTCGACCTCCTGCGCCGATCTCGATTTCACCAGCCGATTCGAGGCGGATGCCAGCGAACTCGAAGCCGCCCTGCGGGTGCTGCAACAGCGCGACGATGTCGACCCGGCGCGCGCCATTGCGGTCGGAGAATCGGCGGGAGGCGCGGCGGTCCTGGCGCTCGCCCAGCGCAAACCAGCGGGCTTGCGCGGCATCGTCAATGTCGCCGGCGGCCTGAATATCGACAGCTGTGTCGACAAGGCGCGCGATGCGCTGGTCGGCATCGTCAAGGGCTGGCAGGTGCCCGGCGCGCCACCACAGCTCTGGATCTATGCGAAAAACGACGAGCTGTTTCCGCCCGCGCTCGTCGATCGCATGCGCGGCGCCGCACGCGATGCCGGCGGCGATATCCGCTTCGTCGAGCTCCCCGAAGTCCGGCCCACTGGTCACCTGATCTTCCGTCACGGACAAGCCCGGTTCTTCTGGCTGCGCGAGGTGGACGCGTCGCTGCGTGCCTGGAAGCTGCCGACCTGGTCGCCCGCCCAGGCAAGGGAGCTCTTTGCCAAGCTGGGGCTGACGGCACGCGCCGCCGCATTCGAGCAGTATTTTGCAGCGCCCGGCGAGAAGGCGATGGCGCTCAGCCGGTCACGCAAGCATTTCCGCTACACCTTTGGCTCTCAGACGCTCGATCGCGCCAAGGAAGCGACACTGAACGATTGCGCCAAGGCCGCTGGCGATTGCGTGATCGCCTTCGAGAACGACACGTTCATGCTGCCCTCCGGCGGCGCCCCGTAAACGAAAACGGGGATCAAGACTTTTCCTGCCTGCAAGTTTTTTTCCTGCTTGGCAGCGCGCGAGCAGCGCGCTCTACTCTCCCGGTCATGTCAGGAACAGGCAGGAAGACCTGCCCTCAGGGGAGTTTCGTCATGTTCAGGATCACGCGCCGCGCGGCGCCGCTCGCCATTGCCGCGGCTCTGGCGCTCGCCACCACCACGGTCGCACAAGCCCAGGTCACCTTCCATCGCGGCAACGACTCCGATCCCGAGACGCTCGACGCGCACAAGACCTCGACCGTGTCGGAAGCGCATCTGCTGCGTGATCTCTCCGAAGGGCTCGTCATCCACCACATCAACGGCACCGTCGTGCCCGGCGTGGCCGAAAGCTGGACGATCAGCCCGGACGGCAAGACCTACACCTTCAAGCTGCGCCCTAATGCGAAATGGTCAAACGGGGACGCGGTGAAGGCCTCGGATTTCGTCTTCTCGCTGCGGCGGATGGTCAATCCCGAGACGGGGGCGAAATACGCGAACATTCTCTATCCGATCCTGAACGCGGAGAAGATCAACAAGAGCGACGGGGGCGCGAAGCTTGCCGATCTGGGTGTGACGGCCGTCAATGACACGACGCTCGAGATCAAGCTGGAGCGATCGACCCCGTATTTTCTCGAATTGCTGACGCACCAGACCGGACTTCCGGTCCATCCGGCCTCAGTCGAGAAATTCGGCAGCGATTTCGTCAAGCCGGAGAACTGGGTTTCGAACGGCGCCTATGTGCTCAAGGAGTTCGTGCCGAACTCCCATATCAAGCTTGAAAAGAACAAGGCCTTCCACGACGCGGCCAACGTCAAGATCGATACAGTGATCTATTATCCGTCGCCGGACCTCGCCGCCGCCGCCCGGCGCTTCCAGGCCGGCGAACTGCATATGACGACCGACATCCCCGCCGACCAGATCAAGCAGCTGCGCGAAAAACTGGGCGATCAAGTCAAGATCGCGCCCTATCTCGGCACCTATTTCCTCATCATCAACAGCTCGAAGAAGCCCTTCGACGATGTCCGCGTCCGCCAGGCCCTTTCCATGGTGCTCGACCGTGAGTTCATCGCCGACGAGATCTGGGGTGGCACGATGCTGCCGGCCTATGGCGTCATTCCGCCGAATATCGGCAATTACGGCACGGCCGCCGAAGCCGACTTCAAGAACGCCTCGCCGCTCGACCGCGAGGAGAAGGCCAAGCAGTTGCTCAAGGATGCGGGCTTCGGGCCCGGCATGCCCTTGAAGATACAGCTCCGCTACAACACGACCGACAACAACCGACGCACCGTCATCGCCATTGCCGAGCAGTGGAAGGCACTCGGCGTCGAGACCAGCTTCATCAACACCGACGGCAAGACCCATTTCGCCCTTCTGCGTGACGGTGGCGATTTCGACATCGCCCGCTATGGCTGGATCGGCGATTTTTCGGACCCGCAGAACTTCCTGTTTCTGTTCCTCAGCGACAACAAGGGGTTCAATTCCGGCAAGTACAACAACCCGACCTTCGACGGCTTGCTGGCCAAGGCCGCCGACGAGATCGACCTGACCAAGCGCGCCGCGATCCTGCGCGAGGCCGACGCGATCCTGGCTGCCGAGGTGCCGTGGATTCCGGTGATGTTCTATTCGTCGAAGAACCTGGTCTCGCCCAAGCTCGTCGGCTTCCAGCAGAATCTGCGCGGCGCGCTGCCGACACGCTTCATGAGCCTGAAGCCGTAAGAAACCCGCGTGTCAYGGCCGGGCCTGCCCGGTCATGACACCGCAGACGGCCCGGTTCATTCGGAATGCTCTCCTTCATCCTGCGTCGCCTCGCCATCGCGATCCCGACCCTGTTCGTGATCGTGACGATTTCCTTCTTCCTGATGCGCGTCGCACCGGGCGGGCCGTTCGACCTCGAACAGCCGCTGGAAGCGAAGGTGATGGAGAACCTGCGCCGGATCTATCAGCTCGACCGGCCGCTCTATCAGCAATATCTGACCTATCTCGCGGCTTTGATCAGGGGTGATTTCGGCCCTTCCTTCTACTTCCGCGACTTCTCTATCGCCGAGCTCTTCGCGCAGGGGCTGCCGGTCTCGATGCGGCTGGGCGCATCGGCACTCGCTCTTGCCCTGCTAATCGGCGGCCCGCTCGGCGTGCTCGCAGCCTTCCGCCAGAACGAGCATGCCGACCATGCGGTGATGGGTTTTGCCACTGCCGGCATCACCATTCCCAACTTCGTGGTCGCGCCCGTGCTGCAGATCGTCTTCGGGCTGATGCTGGCCTGGTTGCCGGTCGGCGGCYGGAATGGCGGTGCGGTCCGCAACACTATCCTGCCGATCGTGACTTTGGCGCTGCCGCAGATCGCGGTGATCGCGCGGATGACCCGCGCGGCGATGATCGAGACCCTGCGCGCCAACCATATCCGCACCTTGCGGGCACAAGGGCTTTCCAGCGTGACGGTCGCACTGCATGCGCTGCGCGGCGCGGCCCTGCCCGTCGTCTCCTATCTCGGGCCGGCCGCCGCGGCCTTGCTGACGGGCTCGGTCGTGGTCGAGAGCATCTTCGCCGTTCCCGGAATCGGCCGCTATTTCGTCGAGGGTGCGCTCAACCGCGACTACACCCTGGTGATGGGCACGGTCGTTGTCGTGGCGATCTTCGTGCTGGTCTTCAATCTCGTCGTCGACGTTGTCTATGCGCTGCTCGATCCGCGCGTCAGGCTGGAGTGAGCGCATGAGCGAGATCACGCTTGCCCCCCTGCCCGTCACCGGGCGCTCGCTCTGGCAGGATGCGCGCATCCGCCTGATGCGCAACCGCGCAGCGGTCGCGAGCCTGATCGTGCTGGCGCTGATGACGCTGGCCTGCCTGATCGGCCCGTTGATGACCGGGCATCCGCATGATCGGGTCTACCAGGACTATGTCCGTGTGCCCGCCAGCATCGAGAGCTATCCCAAGGCCGAGGCGATACCGGCCGCCGTGCAACGCATCGCCTCACGCGTCCGGGCAACGGCGGGCGATGTCGCAATAAGCCGGGACGGCGTGCGCCTGACGCTGACGTCACAGCGCCCGATCGATCAGCGGCTTCTCGTCTATTTCGATCGCTCAGACCAGTTCGGGACCCCGAAGATCCTGGCCAATGAGGAAGATGGCCGCAGGCTCGCTCTGGAGGTACCGATCAAGCGGCAGCGCTTCTGGTTCGGCACCGATGCCAATGGCCGCGACCTGCTGACCCGCACGCTAATCGCCGGGCGGGTTTCCCTGGCGATCGGCCTGCTCGCGACAGGTGTCGCGCTCGTGATCGGCGTCAGCTACGGCGCAACGGCGGGCTATCTCGGCGGGCGCGTCGACATGCTGATGATGCGCATCGTCGACGTGCTCTATTCGCTGCCCTTCATCTTCTTCGTCATCCTGCTGGTCGTCTTCTTCGGCCGGAATTTCATCCTGATGTTCCTTGCCGTCGGCGCGATCGAATGGCTCGACATGGCCCGGATCGTTCGCGGACAGACACTCTCGATCAAGCGACAGGAATATGTGCTGGCGGCCGAGGCGCTCGGCGTCACGACCGGCGGCATCCTGAGGCGCCATGTCATTCCCAACACGCTTGGCCCAGTCATCATCTATGTCACGCTGCTGGTGCCGAAGATCATCCTGCTCGAGAGTTTTCTCTCCTTCCTCGGCCTCGGCGTGCAGGAGCCGATGACGAGCTGGGGCGTGCTGATCTCGGACGGCGCCCGCTCGATCCAGGGCGCGCCCTGGATGCTGATCTTCCCGGCGAGCTTCCTGGTGACCACGCTGTTCGCGCTGAACTTCCTCGGCGATGGCCTGCGCGACGCGCTCGATCCCAGGGATCGCTGAGATGGGGGACGCTCCGATCCTCGAGATCCGCGACCTGCGCGTGCGCTTCCGGACCAATGATGGGCTGCTCGATGCGGTGAACGGCGTCGATATCGCTGTCGGAGCCGGCGAATTCGTCGCCATCGTCGGCGAATCCGGTTCCGGCAAAAGCCAGACGGTGATGGCCGCGATGGGCCTGCTCGCTGGGAATGGCGAGGTGGAAGGCTCGATCCGCTATCGCGGCACGGAGCTGCTCGGGCTGAAACCCAAGCAACTCAATGCCTATCGCGGCCGGAAGCTCGCGATGATTTTCCAGGAGCCCATGACATCGCTCGACCCGCTGTTCCGGATCGGCAGCCAGATGGCCGCGCCTCTGCGCAAACACCAGGGATTGTCACGCAGCGCCGCGCGGACGCGGGCGCTCGAACTCCTGAAACTCGTCCAGATTCCCCGGCCGCAGGAACGGCTCGATGCCTATCCGCACGAGCTCTCAGGCGGGCAGCGCCAACGCGTCATGATCGCGATGGCCCTGGCCAATGATCCCGATATCCTGATTGCCGACGAACCGACGACAGCGCTCGACGTCACCATCGAGGCCGAGATCCTGGCGCTGATCGCCGATCTCAGAAAGCGGCTCGGCATGGCCGTCGTCCTGATCAGCCACGATCTCGGGCTGGTGCGGAAATATGCAGAGCGCGTCTATGTGATGAAGTCTGGCGAAGTGGTGGAGAGCGGAACCACCGAGGTCCTCTTCGCAGCACCGAGCCATCCCTATACCAAGCTGCTGCTCTCGGCAGAGCCCGCAGGCCATAAGCAACCTGCGCCGAAGGGCGCCCCGATCCTGCTCGAGGCCCGTGACCTGCGCGTCAGCTACGATCTCGGTCGTGGCTTTCTCAAGCGCAGGAACGGCTTGCTCCACGCCGTCGACGGTGTCGATCTGACCCTGCAGCGCGGCCAGACCATCGGCATCGTCGGGGAGTCCGGCTCGGGAAAGTCGACGCTGGGAAAGGCGCTACTCAGGCTCGTGCCGGCCAGCGGGCAGATCCGATTCGAGGACCGGGCGCTGGCGCCGCTCGATCGCTCGCAGATGCGGCCGCTGCGCAAGAGCCTGCAGGTCGTTTTCCAGGACCCATTCGGCTCGCTCTCGCCGCGGCTCACCGTAGGCGAGATCGTCAGCGAGGGGCTGCTGGTCCACGCGCCCCATCTGACGCGCGCCGAACGCGACATGCGCGCGGCGCAGGCCCTGGAGGAGGTCTCGCTCGATCCGCGCCTGCGCAACCGCTATCCGCACGAATTCTCGGGCGGCCAGCGCCAACGCATCGCGATCGCGCGCGCGATGATCCTGCACCCGGCGCTGGTCGTACTGGACGAGCCGACCTCGGCGCTCGATCGTACCGTGCAGAAGAGCATCGTGGCGTTGCTCAAGGACCTCCAGGCCCGCCACGACCTCTCCTATCTCTTCATCAGCCACGACCTCGCCGTGGTCCGCGCCATGGCCGACACGATCATGGTGATGAAGGATGGCAGCGTCGTCGAAAGCGGACCAACCGAGGCGATTTTCGCCGCACCGCGCGAGGGCTACACGCAGAGGCTGATCGCGGCCGCGCTCAAGGCGTAAACGGAAGATATCCGGTCCGGCCCGGTGGCCGTGGCGGTCCTCGTCCCTTCGGCGCGGCAGTGTTGCGCCCGACGCCGATCTGCAAGCCGGCTTTGGCACTCGCCTCCCGCCCGCGCCTCCGCTACCAATGCCGACGTTCCTTCAACCACGAGACCGAAGCCGATGAGCCGTATTGTCTATGTGAATGGTGAGTACCTGCCCGAGGAAGAGGCCAGGATCTCGATTTTCGACCGCGGCTTCATCTTCGGCGACGGCATCTACGAGGTCTCGGCGGTGCTCGGCGGCAAGCTGGTCGACTGCGACGCGCATCTTGCCCGTCTGGAGCGCTMCTGCGGAGAAATCCGGCTCGCCCTGCCCTGGTCGCGCGCCGAACTGACCGCCATCCATGAGGAGCTGATCAAGCTCAACAATATCGACGAGGGCGGTATCTATCTCCAGGTCTCGCRCGGCGCTGCCGACCGTGACTTCGCCTTCCCGAAGGATGTGGCGCCGACCCTGGTGATGTTCTCGCA
>NZ_JBFTRC010000076.1:0-24367 GCF_056399325.1 Allobosea sp. 01N443 | reverse complement strand
GGTTCGCTGTTCGACGCTGCCGCCCTGCCGGTGACGCTTCTTCCGCCGCTGCGCCAGCCGGTTTCGATCATGGGCCATGTCCAGCCGGGGCTGGAAGGCGCACTTGGCCATCTTGCCGGCCGGCCCGTGATCGCCATGGCGAACGACACCTGGGCGAGCGTGGTCGGATTGGGCGCCATGCGTCCGGGTTTTGGCTACAACCTGTCCGGGACGACGGAGGTGCTGGGTCTCGTCAATGCACGGGCTGCCTGGGCCGAAGGGCTGATGACGGTAGACTGGGGCGCCGGCCTCACCCAGCTCGGCGGCCCCAGCCAGACAGGGGCCGACACGCTGATCTGGCTGCTCGAGCTGCTCGGTCGCTTCCARGGCGAACCGGCGCAAGCCGGTCGCGAGCTTGGCCGCGTCCTTGCGGAACCGCGCGATGCCGCCCCGGTGATCTTCCTGCCCTATCTCCAGGGCGAACGCGTGCCGTACTGGGACCCGTCACTGCGCGGGGCTCTCGTCGGGCTCAATCGCCGCCACCGCGCGGTTGACCTCGCCTGGGCGGTGATGGAGGGCGTCGGTTTCCTCAATCGTGTCGTGCTGGAGCGTGCCGAGGCAGCGTCAGGCCGGCCGATCGCGGAACTTCGCTTCGGCGGAGGCGGCGCTGCCAATCGCCATTGGTGTCAGATCAAGGCGGATATCCTCGGCCGTCCGGTCGGCGTCGTCGAAGGCGAGGAGCATGGTCTGCTCGGTGCTGCCATCGTCGCCTGGACCGCTCTCGGACGCTTTCCGGATCTCGCCGCAGCGCAGGAAGCGCTTGTCAGACTGGCGCGGGTCTACCAGCCGAACCCGGCCTCACGCGAACCCTATGATCGGCTGTTTGGCCTCTTCCGACAGGCAGAGCAGGCTCTGGCTCCAATCGGGCGTCAGCTCGCCGGTTGGCGCGAGTGAGGGGCCGCACGTGCAGCATGGGCCTGACGTTGCGCAATTGGACGTGGAGAATTCGCTCTCAACCCGTTGCGCCGGCTCGCATTCGCGTTGGCCCCGCACTAGGGTTGAGTTGTTCCATTCGGTACGGCTTCGGCCGGTTCGGATGGAATGCCCGCTCGCCCGCTGTCATGACATGATGCCCCGACACTCGATCCCGTCTCCCCATCAGCCCTTTGCGACGCCCGGAGGCCGCATGGCGCTTCCGTTGCGGGGAACGCACTGAATGCGCACGCTTGTCGAACGGCATGGCACTGCATTGGCGGGGCTCGCCCTGATCGGGTTCTTCGTCGCGTTTGCGCCGAATTTCGCAAGCCCGGGCAATCTCCTGAACATCGCCAAGGACACGAGCTTCCTCGCCATCCTTGCACTCGGCTTTGCGCTCGCCCTGACCATCGCCGAGCTCGATCTGTCGATCGCCGAGGTCGCGAGCCTGGCTGCAGTCGCCGCTGGCTGGTTCATCCAGGCGGGCTATGACCCCGCGATCGCGGTCCTGGCCGCTCTTGCGGTGGGCGCCGGGCTGGGGGCCTTCAACGGTTTCGGCGTCACGGTGCTGAAGGTTCCTTCGCTGATCGTGACGCTCGGCACGGCCGCCATCGCCAAGGGGCTCGCCTTCATGATCACGCAGGGCGTCGCCTTCGTCGGGCGCTGGCCGGCCGGATTCACCGGCCTGGCACGCGGCACGACGCTCGGCCTGCCCAATCTGATCTGGTTCCTGCTTGCGGCGACCGGCATCTCCTATGTGCTGCTGAAATGGACCCGGACCGGCGCCCATATGGCGGCAACCGGCGAGGCTGATGAGGCGGCGCGGCTCGCAGGCATCGCGACCATGCGGATGAAGCGGCTTGGCCTGCTGCTGGCCGGCGTTTTCGCCTCGATCACCGCCGTGCTGCTCGCCGCGAGCCTCTCCTCCGCCGCTCCGAACATGGCCGGCGACTATTTTCTCTACGCCATTGCCGCCGTGCTGCTCGGCATGACGATGTTCGAGCCCGGCAAGCCCAATGTGGCCGGGACGGTCTTTGCCGCGCTTGTGCTCAAGGTTCTTGGCAACGGGCTCGTGCTGATGGGCGCAGCCTATTACGTGCAGGATATCGTGCTTGGCATCATCATCATCGGCTCGGTCGCATTCTCGGCCAGCGTGGTGCGGAAGGCAGCCGTCAAGGTTTGAACGCAACAACGCCGCGCAGCCATCCGCGCGGTCCGGAGGGGGTAGTCATGAAGTTCGTGAAGATGGTTGCAGCCAGCTGTCTGGCGCTGGCCTGGGGCGTCGGCAGCGCCTCCGCATTCGAGCTCGGCGTCATCGGCTTCCAGTTCACCTCGGAGACGCATGCGCGCGTTGCAAATGCGGCTGCGGCTGCGGCCAAGGCCAAGGGCTGGAACGTCACCCTGCTGAATTCCGAAGGCGCGCTGCCGAAGCACGCCGAGCAGTTCGAGGCGCTGATCGCCAAGAAGGTCGACGCCATCATCGTCGCCATGGGCAAGCCGGTCGAGGCGGAAGCCCAGTTCAAGGCCGCGAAGGACAAGGGCATCCCGGTCATCACAGTCCAGTCCGGCGCCGGGCCGTACTCGCTGTTCGACATCCAGACCAATGAATACAAGGTCGGTGCGGACGCAGCCCTCTATCTGCTCGGGCAGATGGGCTACACCGGCAACCTGATGTCGGTGCGTTTCGACGGCAATATCGCCTCACGCATTCGCGGCAAGGTGCTCGACGTCGTCCTGTCCGAGAACACCGCGGTCAAGGAAGTCGGAAAGCACGGCATGGCGCGCACCCAAAGCTGGCGCGACGATGTTCGCAGCGGCGTGCAGGCGCTGCTCCTGCGCAATCAGGGCAAGATCAACGGTATCTGGGCCTCCTTTGACGGTCAGGCCTACATCATCGACGATCTGCTCAAGGCCCAGGGCGTCAAGAAGGGCGAAATTCCGCTCGTTTCCGTCGATGGCGGCGCCGAAACCTATCGTCGCATTGCCGACCCGGACAGCACCTTCCTCGCGACCGTCACCGTTCCCTTCGAGGAAATGGGCGTGAAGGCTGTCGAGGCTGTCGAGGCCATCGCCGTGAAGAAGCAGCCGGTGAGCGCCATCACGACCGGCCCCTATCTCTTCATGGACGCGGTCGTCGTCGACAAGAACAACGTCAAGGACTTCCTGAAATAGGGCGCCCCTCGTCCGGGCCGGCCTTTGCAGCCGGCCCGTTTGCGCGCCCTCCGGAGAGCATGCGGATGACAGAAAAGGCGGCCTCGGAGCCCATCTTCGCGATGCGCTCGGTCGGCAAGAATTACGGCGCCGTCCAGGCACTGAGCGGCATCGATCTCGACGTCCATGCCGGCGAGGTCCTGGCGATCTGCGGCGACAACGGCGCCGGCAAATCGACGCTGATCAAGATCATGTCGGGCGCCGAGGCGCCGACCGCCGGCACCATTCGCCTGCGTGGCCGCGAGGTGCATTTCCGCTCGCCGCATGACGCGCTCGAGCAGGGCGTGGCGACGATCTACCAGGAGCTTGCCCTCGCGCCGCGCCTGTCGATCGYCGCAAATGTCTTCATGGGGGCCGAGCTGACGCGCCCGCTCGTGCTGCCTTTCCTGCGCGTGCTCGACAAGGCGCGGATGGCGGACGAGGCGAGAGGCTACCTGCGCCGGCTGTCGGTGCAGATCGAGGACATGACGCGCCCGGTCGAGCGGCTCTCCGGCGGACAGCGTCAGGCCGTGGCGATCTCGCGGGCGCTTCGCTGGAACGCCGAGGTCATCATCATGGATGAGCCGACGGCTGCGCTCGGCGTCAAAGAAACCGCGCAAGTGCTTGATCTTGTACGCCATCTCAAGGCGGAGGGGCGCACTGTCCTGCTGATCAGCCACAACATGCGCGACGTGGTCGCGCTGGCGAGCCGGGTCGTGATCCTGCGCAGCGGCCGCAAGCTGCATGACCTGCCGATCGGCGATCTCACCCCCGACGATCTCAGCCATCTGATCATGTCCGCCCCGGCGCTGGCGGCCTGAGATGGCACGGCCGATCATCATCGACACCGATCCCGGGCAGGATGACGCTGTTGCCCTGCTGCTCGCCTTTGCGCAGCCTGACGAACTCGACATTCGGCTGGTCAGCACGGTCGCGGGCAATGTCGGGATCGACCTGACCACCGCCAACGCGCTGCGCGTCCGCGATCTGGCGGCGCGCCCCGATGTGCCCGTACAAGCAGGCATGGCGCGGCCGATGCTGGAGCCGCTCGAGACGGCGGAATTCGTCTCCGGACCCGACGGCCTGAGCGGCGCCGGGCTGCCGGCCGCCGCCTCGTCGGCGGCTCCCGGCCATGCCGTCCAGGGGATCGTCGAGGTCCTGCGCGCAGCCACAGACGGCAGCATCACGATCTGCGCGCTCGGGCCGCTGACCAATGTCGCGATGGCCTTGCGGCTTGCCCCGGAACTTGCGCCCAAACTGCGCGAGATCGTGGTGATGGGCGGGGCCATGGGCCTCGGCAACATGACGCCGGCAGCCGAGTTCAATTTCTATGTCGATCCGCATGCCGCGGCGGTCGTCCTCGGGGCGGGCGTTCCTGTCACGCTGTTTGGCCTGCATGCGACGCATCAGGCCATCGCCTCGTCGGCGGCCATGGCGCGGTTGGACGGGCTCGGCACCCGCACCGGGCGAGCGGTCCACGGCATGCTGACGCGTCCGCGCCCAGGGGGCCTGGGCACGGCGGCCCACCCCATGCACGACCCCTGCGTCATCGCCTGGCTGCTCTGGCCCGAGCTGTTCAAGGGCCGTGATTGCCATGTCGAGATCGAGCTCGCCGGCAATGTCCGGGGCCGCTCGACCATCGACTGGAACGGCCGGACGAAGCGCCCGGCAAACGCCTTCGTCGTCAACGAGGTCGATGCCGACCGCCTGTTCGAGCGCATGATCGATGCGCTCGCCCGCCTGCCTTGAGGATTGCTGGATCATGACCCATCCGGTCGACGAGTGTCTCGCCGAGGCCGAGGCCGCGATTGCGCGCATGAAGGAGGCCGCGATCGCCGCGCGTCACCAGCACGCGCGTGCCGAGCTGATGCGCCATATGCGGACCACGGCCCGCAAGGTCGTCTCGCGCCCGCTCGATGAGGCGGTCGCACTCGTCTCGCATGAATGGATGAAAGCCTGGAGCCTCGATGCAAGCGCCTATCCCGAACTGGCCCATGACATCACTGCCTTCACCGCTGCCTTCTGCGCCGATGCGCGCGAGAGCACGGAGCAGACGCAGGCTGCGATCCGGGATGCCGTTGCCGCGCTGGAAACAGGCTTCCGGGCCATCGGCACGAGCCTGAGCGACCAGATGGCGTTCCGCTCCGAATGCGCCCATGGCTGGTGGCAAAGCGTCGTGGCGCTGCCGGCCGAATTGCGGGCCACTGAGCGCCGCAGCATTCCGCGCGCCGGCGAGGATGCGCCCTTCTGGAGCGCCGGCGCCCAGCCGCATTGCGGCTGAGGCCTCACTCTCCCCGCGTCGGGGACGGCAGTCGCGCCCGGCTGCCTGCCTCGGCGAAAGGTTCTTCTCTTCATTTTGTGAAATAAGAAAAACCACACTACCTCAAGTGAATTGCCCCGGTGGGCGTTCGGGTATAGCTGAATTGTTCGATTTACAGAACAATACAGGCGGCCAAGACCATGGCCAGAGACCCCATCGATACGGGCCTTTCCGCCCAACAAGGCGCACCGGCTGAGGCAATTGACTTGCCCGAGCGCGCTGCTGACCTCGTTCGCGCGTTCGGCAAGTCGGATGCGCGCGACCGTCTCATCGGACTGCGTCAGGCGGTTTCGGGACGGATCGTCTTTACCACCAGCTTCGGCCTYGAGGATCAGGTCCTCATCCATCTGATTGCTCGTGCCGGGCTTCCCATCGAGATCGTCACCCTCGACACCGGCAGGCTCTTTCCGGAGGTCTACAGCCTCTGGCAGGAGACTGAGCGTAACTATGGCGTGGTGATCCGCCCCTTCTACCCGCGCCATGACGCGATCGAACTTTTTGTCCGCCAAAACGGCATCAACGGCTTTTATGCTTCCCGCGACGCCCGCAAATCCTGCTGCGACATCCGCAAGGTCGAGCCACTGGGCCGGGCCCTGGACGGGGCGGAGATCTGGATCACCGGCTTGCGCTCCGACCAGTCGGCCGCGCGCGGCGGCGTCGCGCTCGCGGAGGCCGAAACGGAGCGCAGCCTGATCAAGTTCAACCCCTTGCTCGACTGGTCGCGCGAGGTCGCGCTGAGTTTCTCCAAGGCTGAAGGAATCCCGCTCAATCCTTTGCACGACAAAGGCTTTATCTCGATCGGCTGCCAGCCCTGCACTCGTGCGATCGCGCCGGGCGAGCCGGAGCGGGCCGGGCGCTGGTGGTGGGAAGACGACGCGGCCAAGGAATGCGGCCTGCATGTCGGGCCGGACGGGAATCTGGTCCGGGCCAAGGCTGCCACTGCGGCGGAGGCGCGACCATGATCCAGCTCAGCCATCTGCAGAAGCTCGAAGCCGAGGCGATCTTCATCATTCGCGAGGTTGTGGCGACCTGCGACAAGCCGGTGCTGCTCTATTCGATCGGCAAGGATTCCGCCGTTCTGCTGCATCTCGCCCTGAAGGCGTTCTATCCGGCGAAGCCGCCATTCCCGTTGCTCCATGTCGATACGACCTGGAAGTTCCGTGAGATGATCTCCTTCCGGAACGAGACGGCGGAGCGGCTCGGGCTCGATCTGATCGTCCATGTCAACCAGGACGGGGTCAGGGCCGGCATCGGGCCCTTCGCCTCAGGCTCGCGCGTCCATACCGACGTGATGAAGACGCAAGGGCTGAAGCAGGCACTCGACCTGCACAAGTTCGATGTCGCCTTCGGCGGCGCGCGGCGCGACGAGGAGAAGAGCCGCGCCAAGGAGAGGATCTTCTCGCTGCGCAGCGCCGAGCATCGCTGGGATCCGAAGAACCAGCGCCCGGAGCCCTGGCAGCTCTTCAACACCCGCAAGCACAAGGGCGAGAGCTTTCGCGTCTTCCCGCTCTCCAATTGGACCGAGCGCGATGTCTGGGACTACATCGCACTCGAGAACATACCGGTCGTACCGCTCTACTTCGCTGCCCCGCGTCCGGTCGTGCACCGCGACGGAGCCTGGATCATGCGCGACGACGACCGCATGGAACTCGCGCTCGGAGAGGTCGTCGAGACCCGCATGGTCCGCTTCCGGACGCTCGGCTGCTACCCGCTGACCGGCGCAGTCGAGAGCGAAGCCGCAAGCCTCACCGACATCATCGCCGAGATGCGCTCATCGCGCGCCTCCGAGCGCCAGGGCCGTGTCATCGACCATGACGGCGCCGGCTCGATGGAACAGAAGAAGCAGGAAGGGTACTTCTGATGGCTGTCGCCGCCGAGAAGAAGCGCCCGGGCGCCACGGCTCCACTCCCTGYGAACGATTCCTCCGGACTGAGCGAAACCGCCCAGCATTCGCTGCTGCGCTTCATCACCTGCGGCTCGGTCGATGACGGCAAGTCGACGCTGATCGGACGCGTGCTCTATGAGGCCGGCGCGGTCTTCGACGACCAGCTCAGCGCCCTCGACGCCGATTCCCGCAAATTCGGCACGCAAGGTGCGGAGCCCGACTTCGCGCTGCTGGTCGACGGGCTCTCGGCCGAGCGCGAGCAGGGCATCACCATCGATGTCGCATATCGCTATTTCGCGACGGAGAAGCGCAGCTTCATCGTCGCCGATACGCCGGGCCACGAGCAATATACCCGCAACATGGCGACCGGCGCCTCGACCGCCGATCTCGCCATCATCCTGATCGACGCCCGCAAAGGCCTGCTGCCGCAGACGCGGCGCCACTCCTTCATCGTCTCGCTGGTCGGCGTCCGCCACGTCGTGGTTGCGATCAACAAGATGGACCTCGTCGGTTACGACGAGGCAATCTTCGACCGGATCGCTGCGGATTATCGCGCGGCCGTGAAGAACCTCGGCTTCAGGTCGATCGACATCATCCCGGTTTCGGCGCGGGACGGCGAGAATGTGATGCGCCCCTCAACCACGATGCCCTGGCATAAGGGACCGGCGCTGCTGCCTCTGCTGGAGGCCATCGTCGTCGAACAGGAGACGCGCGACGAGGCCGGCTTCGTCCTGCCCGTGCAATGGGTGAACCGGCCCGATCTGGATTTCCGTGGCTATGCCGGCACAGCGGCCCGCGGCCGTGCCCGCGTCGGCGATGCCGTCACGGTGCTGCCGTCCGGGCGCAGCAGCACGATCGCGCGGCTGATTACCCCGTCAGGCGAAGCCAGCAACGCGGCGGCGGGGCAGGCCGTCACCCTGACCCTGGCTGACGAGGTCGACATTTCGCGCGGCGACGTCATCGCTTCCGCGGCGAGCCCGGTTCCCGTCCGGCGCGAGCTCCGGGCGCGGCTGCTCTGGACTGGCGAGCGCGCCATGCTGGAGGGCGGTCAGTTCGTGCTGAAGCTCGCGACCCAGGCCGTGAACGCCACGATCGGCGCGCTGGATCACAGCATCGACATCGAGGGCTTCAAGCCGGTGCCGGCGCAGGTCCTGCGCATGAACGGGATCGGCCTGGTGACGCTGCGGCTCGACCGGCCGCTGGCCACCTTGCCCTATCAGGAGAGCCGGGATCTCGGCGGCTTTATCCTGATCGATCGGATCAGCAACGAAACGGTCGCCTTTGGTTTCGTGGTCGCCGAGCCGGGCGCGGGACGAAGCCTGAACCCGGCGGAGGCGCTCTGTACGGCCGACCGCCTGCGACAGGCGCGCAACCGCCTGATCGGCGCTCCCGGCACGCCGGATCGGCGGCTCTGGTGGAGCGCCGTGAGTTGGCGCCTGCTCAGCACGGCAGGACTGTTCGGAGCAGCCCTTGCACTGACCGGCCGGCCCGGCGTCTCGGGTGTCCTCGCGCTCGGCGACTTCGCCCTGCGCCCGACCTTGCGCGGCCTTCACGCCCGGCTGTGGCAGAGGCACCCATCAGCCGCGCTTCAGGACGGCGCCGGCATCTGATCGATCGAGATCGTTTCGCCGGATGCACGATGGCGTGGGTCGCGGCGTCCTCAGCCCGCGACCACCGCCGTCGCCTCGATCTCGATCAGCGCCTGCGGCTCGACCAGCGCGACGACCTGAACGACCGCCATCGCCGGAAAATGCCGGCCCAGGGTCTCGCGATAGATCGGCCCCATATCCTTCAGGCTGGCGCGATAGGCCTCGATGTCCGTGACATACCAGGTCAGCCGCACGATATCCTCGATGCGACCGCCGCCGGCCTCGACCACAGCCTTGATATTGGCGAGGGTCTGACGGAGCTGCGGCAGAAACCCCTCGGCGAAGACGCCGTGCTCGTTCCAGCCGACGAGGCCACCGGTCACGATCACACGGCCTTCGGCGACCATGCCGTTGGCATAGCCGCGCGGCACCGGCCAGCCCTCGGGCAGGATTGCGCGTGATGCTGGAAGGTTCGACATGGCGGAGCCTCGGTCTTCGGCCGTTTCGGCCTGTTCTTGGGGGAATCAGGTCTCGGTGAGCGCCAACTGACGCAGTGCGAAACGCTGGAGCTTGCCGGTCGGCGTCTTCGGCAGAGCCGGAACGAACGCGATGGCGCGCGGGTATTTATAGGGCGCGATACCCGCCTTCACATGCTCCTGCAATGCCTTGGCCAGGGCCGTATCGCCGCGAATGCCCTCGCGCAGCACGACATAGGCCTTGACGATCTGGCCGCGGTCCGGACAGGGCGCGCCCACCACGCCGCACTCGGCGACATCGGGATGGGCGAGCAGGCAGGCTTCGACCTCCGGCCCGGCAATGTTGTAGCCGGCAGAGATGATCATGTCGTCCGAACGGGCCTGGTACCAGAAATAGCCGTCCGCATCGCGCAGATAGGTATCGCCGGTGATGTTCCAGCCGTCCTGCGCATATTTCGCCTGCCTGGGATCGGCGAGATAGCGGCAGCCGGTCGGTCCGCGCACGGCGAGGCGTCCGGGCGTGCCATCGGGCAGGGGATTGCCGGCCTCGTCGACGATCCGCGCCTCGTAGCCTGGCACGGGCAGGCCGGTGGCGCCCGGCCTTATCGCCTCGCGCGGCGCGGAAATGAAGATATGCAGCATTTCGGTGGCGCCGATGCCGTCCATCAGCGGCAGCCCCGTCCGCTTCAGCCAGGCTTCGAAGGTCGCCTTGGGCAGGGATTCCCCGGCCGAGACGCAGATGCGCAGGGAAGAGATATCGCGGCCGTCGAGCTTGTCGAGCATGGCGCGATAGGCCGTCGGCGCCGTGAAGCAGACGCTCGCCTTGTGGCGCTCGATTGCTGTGACGAGATCGGCGGGGGCGGCCTTGTCGGGCAGCACCATCGCGGCACCGATCCGCATCGGGAACAGCACGAGTCCGCCGAGCCCGAAGGTGAAGGCGAGCGGCGGCGAGCCGATGAAGCGGTCTTCCGGTGCCGCCTTCAGCACGCGCGCTCCATAGGTGTCGCAAATGGCGAGCAGATCCTGGTGGAAATGCATGGTGCCCTTCGGCTCGCCAGTGGTGCCCGACGTGAAGCCGATCAGGCAGACATCATCGCGGGCGGTATCGGCGGCGGTGGCGTTCTCATAGCCCGCGCGCGCCATTAGCGCTTCGAGATCGGTCGGCGTGCCTCCGCCCCAGGTCACGATGCGCGGGAGTTCGGGTGTCTGTGTCTGGGCGGTCCGGAGATCATCGATCAGGCGGTGATCGCACAGGGCCAATGTGATCTTCGCCTTGCGGATGGGGTAGGCGAGTTCGCCGGCGCGCAGCATCGGCATGGTCGCGACCGCGACGCCGCCCGCCTTCAGCACGGCGAGATAGGCCGCGACCATCATCGGCGTATTGGCGGCCCGCAGCAGCACACGGTTGCCCGGCCGCATCCCGAGATCGCGGGTCAGCACATTGGCGATGCGGTTCACGCGCTGGGCGAGTTCGGCGTAGGTCCAGACCTCGCGGTCCGAGATGATGGCGATGCGTTCGCCATGCCCCTCGCTGACATGACGATCGAGCAGTTCGGTCGCGACATTGAGCCGCTCGGGATAGGCGAGGCCGGCATCTGTGACCTTGAGGTCGGGCCAGCTGTCGCGCGGTGGCAGATTGTCCCGCGCGAAACTGTCCAGATGTCCTGACCGCACGAACTCCGCCTGCGCCATCTCAGCCTCCGCTCATGGCATGCGCCTTCAGGAGATCGCGCGCGATGACGACCTTCTGAACCTCGCTGGCGCCCTCATAGATTCTGAGCGCCCTGATCTCGCGATAGAGCTCCTCGACCTTGACGCCCCTGGTCACGCCGAGCCCGCCATGGATCTGGACGGCGCGGTCGATCACGCGCTGGGCGTTCTCGGTTGCGACGAGCTTGGCGAGCGCAGCTTCGCGCGTGACGCGCGGCGCACCCTTGTCCTTCGTCCAGGCCGCCCGATAGACCAGCAGGGCTGCGGCATCGACCTCGGCCGCGCTGTCCGCGATCGCGGCCTGCGAGAGTTGGAGATCGCCGAGCGTTCCGCCAAAGAGCTTCCTGCCATTGGCGTGCGACACGGTCTCGTGCAGCGCGCGCCGGGCGAAGCCGAGCGCCGCGGCACCAACCGTCGAGCGAAAGATGTCGAGCGTCGCCATCGCGACCTTGAATCCGTCGCCGGGCCCTCCGATCCGGTTGCCGACCGGGACACGGCAGGAATCGAAGCGGAGCGTGGCGAGCGGGTGCGGCGCAATCACATCGATGCGCTCTGCGATACTCAGGCCGGGCGTATCGGCCTCGACCAGGAAGGCCGAGAGACCGCGCGCGCCGGGCGCCTCGCCCGTCCGTACGAAGACGACATAGTGGTCCGCGATGCCGCCATTCGAGATCCAGGTCTTCTCGCCGTCGATGCGGACATGGCCGTTGCCGTCGGGCGCGGCCGTCGTCGCCATGGCGGCGACATCCGAGCCTGCTTCCTTCTCGGAGAGGGCAAAGGCTGCAATGCGCCTGCCGTCGCGGATGCCTGGCAGGATGCGGGCTTTCATAACCTCCGAACCGGCAAGGGAGATCGAACCGGTGCCAAGCCCCTGCATGGCGAAGGCGAAATCCGCGAGTCCGTCACGTGCAGCAAGAATCTCGCGGGAGAGGCAAAGCGTGCGAACATCCAGCGCCTCGCCGAGCCCGCCATACGCTGCCGGCACGACCGCTCTCAGAAAGCCGGCCTCGCCAAGCGCCTTCACCCGCGCCCGGCAGGCGGCATCGACATCGTCATGGGGCAGGCCGGGCAGAGTGGCATCGGCCCACTCTGCGAGATCCCTGGCAAAGGCGCGATGACGATCCTCGAAGAACGGCCAGTCGAGCGTATCGCCGAGAATGCCGGTCCCGATCATCTCAGTTCCCCTCGAAGACCGGCTTCTGCTTGGCGGCGAAGGCGTGATAGGCGCGGGCGAAATCCTCGGTCTGCATGCAGAGCGCCTGCGCCACGGCTTCGGCCTCGATCGCCGCCTCGACCGACATCGCCCACTCCATCTCGAGCATGCGCTTGGTCATCGCGTTGGCGAAGGTCGGCCCGTCCGCCAATTCGCCGGCGAGCGCCTGCGCCTCGCCGAGCATCGCTTCCTTGCCGACGAGCCGGTTGAGGAAGCCCCAGCGCTCGGCTTCCTCGCCCTTGAGCACACGGCCGGTATAGAGCAGCTCAGCCGCGCGGCCCTGGCCGATGATGCGCGGCAGCATCGCGCAGGCGCCCATGTCGCAGCCGGCAAGGCCGACGCGGTTGAACAGGAAGGCGATCTTGGTCTCGGGCGTGCCGAAGCGGATATCCGAGGCCATCGCCATGATCGCACCCGCGCCGGCGCAGATGCCGTCGATTGCCGCGATCACCGGCTGCGGGCAGCCGCGTATCGCCTTGACCAGATCTCCGGTCATGCGGGTGAACTTGAGCAGATCCTTGGTGTCCATCGCGACCAGCGGTCCGATGATCTCGAAGACGTCGCCGCCGGAGGAGAAATTACCGCCGGCTCCGGTGATCACGATCGCCTTGACCTCTTCCTCCTTCTGCGCGGCGAGGAAGAAATCGGTGAGCTCGCGGTAGCTCTCGAAGGTAAGCGGGTTCTTCTTGTCCGGCCGGTTCAGCGTCACTGTCGCGACCTTGCCGGCAACGCCTAAACCGAAATGCGCCGGCTTGAAACCGGCGAGCGGCAAGATGGTGGCGTTGGCGATGCTCATGCGTTCTCTCCCCGGCCCGCCGCTTCATCGGCGCGGCGCTTGATGGCCTGGTGCAGAGAGGCCTTGGTCTGTCCGAGCAGGCGGAAGAGCTGGACGATCTCGGGCTGGTCGAGGCCGGCGAAGAGCTCGGCGATCCAGCCTTCATGCCGCTCCGCCATGGCGCGAAAACTCTTGCGGCCCTGCGCCGTCAGCGTCAGCACCTGGACGCGCCGATCCTGAGCGGCCGGGCGCTTGTCGACCAACCCGTCGGCCAGCAGGCCGGCGACGACGGCGGTGACATTGCCGTTCGACACCATCAGTCGCTGCGAGACCTCGCCGACCGTCATGCCCGTCGTCGATTTGTCGAGCTGCGCCATCAGGTCGAAGCGCGGCAGCGTCGTCTTGAATTCCTCGCGCAGGCGATTGCGGATCTCGGTCTCGATCAGGGTCGAGCAGGTCAGCATCCTGAGCCAGAGCCTGAGCTCGTCCTTGTGATCGCCGGGACGCTCGCTTGCCTTGGTCTCACGGTCGAGAATGAGGCCGGGGGAGGGTGTTTCCATCGCTCTAGAACTCCCCGCCATTGATCAGGATCGACTGGCCGGTAATCCCGGCACTGGAGGGACCGCAGAGGTAGAGCACGGCTGCCGCGACCTCTTCCGGAGCGATCAGCCGGCCCTGGGGGTTGCCCTTGACCAGCTCCGCCAGCGCCTGCTCGCCCGGCTTTCCGGTTTTGGCTGTGATCGCCTCGATGCTGTCTGCCACCATGCCGGTATCGGTATAGCCGGGGCAGATCGCATTCACCGTGACGCCGGATCGGGCGGCCTCCAGCGCCAGCGAGCGTGTCAGCCCGATGACCGCATGCTTGGCCGCGACATAGGCCGAGACATAGGGATAGCCCCGGTGCCCGGCGGTAGAGGCGATCGCGATCAGCCGCCCCTCGCGGCGCTCGGTCATGCCGGGCAGGGCCGCCCGGAAGGCATTGACCGTGCCGATCAGGTTCAACTCGAACATCCGCCGGAAACGCTCGGCGTCGCTTTTCAGGAACGGCCCGGTCTCGACGCCGCCTGCATTGGCAACGACGATATCCAGCGGCCGTTCTCTGGAGAGAGTCCCGATCGCCGCCGCGACGGCTGCCTCATTGGTGACATCGGCGAGCGCGAAGCTGTCGGCATCGCCCTCGGCAATGGCGCTCTGCAGGGTCGCCGCGCTGCGGCCGATGATCGAGACATGCGCACCGGCCGCCTTGAGAGCGCCGGCAACAGCCCGGCCGATGCCACGCCCGCCGCCCGTCACCAGAGCATGTCGTCCCGCCAGGTCCATGACGCCGAGCCTCCTCATGCCGAGCAATATATTTTAGGTCTGAAGCAATTTGCAAGCGAGGCTTGGAACGAGCGCATGATCGTGAATTGCGCGCCGCAATCGCCGGATACGTATAGGATTGGACATGCTCCCGCCTTCCGCGCGGAAGCCACGGCGATCCCCCTTGAGGAAAAAATATTTCAGGCTTAAAATAATATCCGTCACAGCCGGGGAGGATGGGTGATGCGCATTGCGGTCGTCGGGGGCGGTCCTGCCGGACTCTATTTCGCGCTGCTGATGAAACGTGACTGGCCGGCGCTGGACGTCACGGTCTTCGAGCGCAACCAGCCTGACGACACGTTCGGATTCGGCGTCGTCTTTTCCGACCAGACGCTCGATACCTTCAAGGCGGCCGACCCCGAAAGCTACGGCGCGATCGTCGACAATTTCGCCTACTGGGACGATATCGAGATCCGCTTCAAGGACACGCTCCATCGTGTCTCCGGCAACGGCTTTTGCGGCTGCTCGCGCCGCTCGCTGCTGATGCTGGTGCAGGAGCGCTGCCGAGAACTCGGCGTCACGCTGAAATTCGGAACGGAAGCCGATGATATCGAAGCGCTGAAGCGCAATTTCGATCTCGTGGTCGCGGCCGACGGCATCAACAGCCGCATCCGCGAAGGCTGGCGGGAACGCTTCCGGCCACAGGTCGATCTCAGGCCGAACAAGTTCACCTGGATGGGCTCGACCCGGCCCTTCGACGCCTTCACCTTCTTCTTCAAGGAAACCGAGCACGGGCTCTTCATTGCCCATTGCTACCAGTACGAGGCCGGGCGCTCGACATGGGTGCTGGAGACGGACCCCGAGACCTTTGCGAAGGCTGGCCTGGAGGGCATGGACGAAGCCGCCTCGGCCGCCTTCCTCGAAGGCGTCTTCGCGGAGGAGCTGCAAGGTCACCGGCTGATCACCAATCGCTCGCTCTGGCGCAATTTCCCGATGATCCGCTGCGAGAACTGGGTCTCGGACAATGTCGTGCTGATCGGAGACGCCAAGGCGACGGCGCATTTCTCGATCGGCTCCGGCACCAAGCTGGCAATGGAGGACGCGATTGCGCTGCATCGTGCCTTCGGCAAGGCGAAGCTCGACGTCTCCACCGCCCTGTCGCTCTACGAACGGACCCGGCGCGAAGAGGTCGAGAAGACGCAGCACGCGGCGGATGTCTCGCTGGTCTGGTTCGAGCAACTGCGTCGCTTCTGGGATTTCGATCCGTTGCGCTTTGCCTTCGGTCTGATGACGCGCTCGAAGGCGATCACCTATGACAATCTCGCTCTGCGCGCGCCCGCCTTCGCCRCTGCCATCGACACGCTGGTGGCTGACGAAGTCGGCCCTGCAGCGCGGCGCAAGCGCGACGGCTCCCCCGTGGCACCCGCATTCCAGCCATTCCGGCTCCGCGAGATGCAGGTCGAGAATCGCATGGTGCTCTCGCCCATGTGCCAGTATTCTGCGCTAGAGGGCCTGCCGACGGACTGGCACCTGATGCATTACGGCTCGCGGGCCATCGGCGGTCCGGGCTTGATCGTTAGCGAGATGACCTGCGTCGCCCCCGACGCCCGCATCACGCCCGGTTGCACCGGTCTCTACAGCGACGAGCAGGAGGCGGCCTGGACACGCATCGTCGACTTCGTTCACGCGAACTCGGCCGCGAAGTTTTGCCTTCAGCTCGGGCATGCCGGCCGCAAGGGCGCGACCAGGCTGATGTGGGAAGGGATGGACCGGCCGCTTCCCGCAGGGGCCTGGCCGATCATCTCGGCCTCGCCTCTGCCCTATTATCCCGAGAGCCAGGTGCCGCGCGAGATGACGCGCGCCGACATGGATCGCGTGCGCTCCGAGTTCGTCGCCGCGGCCGAGCGCGGCGAGCGGGCAGGCTTCGACATGTTGGAGCTGCACTGCGCCCATGGCTATCTGCTGGCGAGCTTCCTCTCGCCGCTGACGAACCACAGGACGGACGCCTATGGCGGCTCGCTCGAGAACCGCCTGCGCTACCCGCTCGAGGTGTTTCGGGCGCTGCGCGAGGCCTGGCCGCGGGAGAAGCCGATGTCCGTTCGTATTTCGGCGACGGACTGGAAGGAAGGCGGCCTGTCGCCTGAGGATTCCGTCGCCATTGCGGCCGCCTTTGCCGGGGAAGGCTGTGACCTCGTCGATGTTTCCACCGGGCAGACCGTCAATGACAGCCGGCCGATTTATGGCCGCATGTTCCAGACGCCGTATTCCGACCGCATCCGCAACGAGGCGCGCATCGCCACCATGTGCGTCGGCAACATCACGACGGCCGATCAGGTGAACACGATCATTGCCTCCGGTCGCGCCGATCTCGTGGCGCTCGGGCGCCCGCATCTGGCGGACCCGTCCTTCGTGCTGCGCGCTGCGGCCTGGTATGGCGTCGATACCCCGCAACCCGTGCAGTACCAGCCCGGCAAGGACCAGCTCATGCGCAACACGCCGCGCGAGCGCGAGGATCTGACCGAGCTCAAGCTCAAGGCCAAGCCGGGGCGGCACGCGGACGCACATTAGCCATTCGCCCTTGCCGCGCGCGAAACGACGGGCGACAAGGCCCGGCGATCAGATACCGCCGGAGCCAAGCCCATGGATGCCGCCAACCCGCCGCTCGCCGGCCGCCAGCCGGCAATACCTGACGGCCTGCGCATCTATGCGGTGGGCGACGTCCATGGCCGCCTCGATCTGCTGCGCGAGATCGAGGCCCAGATCGAAGCGGATGCCCGTTCAGCCTCAGGCAAGCGCGTCATCCAGGTCATGCTTGGCGACTATATCGACCGCGGTCCCGACTCCTCTGGCGTGATCGCTCATCTCATCGACAAGCGGCGTGAACGTGAGCTCGTCACGCTGCGCGGCAATCATGAGGACTACACGCTCGGCATTCGCCATGCGCCCGATCTCGTGTTGCGCTGGTGCCGGTTTGGCGGCGTCGAGACGCTGGCATCCTACGGCATCGACGTGGCCGAGTTCGACGAGGTCGAGGAAGATCTGGCGTGCCGTCAGATCGTGCAGCGTTTCTTCGCAGCGCAACCGGCCGACCACGCCGCATTCATCGCGCAGGCGCCCCTGAACTGGCGCTGCGGTGACTATCTCTTCGTGCATGCCGGCATCCGCCCGGGCATTCCGCTCGGCGAGCAATCCGAGCAAGACATGCTCTGGATCCGGCACGAATTTCTCGACAGCGAAGAGGATTTCGGTTTCGTCGTGGTTCACGGGCATACGCCGACGACTGCGCCCGTCATCCGCCCGAACCGGATCGGTATCGACACACGCGCCTATGAAACGGGGCAGCTAACCTGCGTGGTGCTCGAAGGCACCGGCCGGCGAATCCTGACGACGGGCTGAGCCGGATCGCAACCCGGAACCTCGCCGGCCACCATTCGTTCGAGAACCAATGGCCCCGGCTCGTGCCGGACCTGTATCGTGGGAATGACGGGGCAACCCGCCTGACCCACTCACAGGGACAGGCAGAGTCCAGATCATTGCATTTTCGCAACGTCGTCGTGGCAACACGTGATCTGTTGTTGCATTCGAAAGCGGTTATCTCTGCTGCGAACACTGGCCAACGGGCCAAGGAAGCGATCAGGAGGTCACCTATGAAGCTCACGGGCATCCATCACGTCACCGCAATCTCGGCCAACGCGCCGCAGAACCGGCGCTTCTATGTCGAGACGCTCGGCATGCGCATGGTCAAGAAAACGGTCAATCAGGACGACACCTCGGCCTATCATCTGTTCTACGCCGACGGCGCCGGCTCGCCCGGCACCGATCTGACCTTTTTCGACTGGCCGGCTCCTCCGGCCAAGCGCGGCACCCATTCGATTACCCGCACCGCCCTGCGCGTCGGTGACGAGACGTCGCTGGACTGGTGGCGCGAGCGGCTGACGGCGGCTGGCGTCGCGGTTTCGGATATCCGCGCCATCAATGGCCGCGCCGCGATTGATTTCGAGGATCCGGAAGGCCAGCGCCTGACGCTGATCGCCGATGGCGGTGCGATTCCCTTCGTGGCCTGGGACAGGAGTTCCGTGCCGACAGAACATCAGATCCGTGGCCTCGGCCCGGTGACGATTTCCGTGCCGAAGCTGGAGCGGACCGAGCTCGTGCTGGGCAAGCTGCTCGGCCTCGAGCGCATTGCGGACTATCGCGACGCGGCTCATGCGACCGGCGACATCCACGTCTTCAAGGTCGGCGATGGCGGGCCGGCGGCGGAGCTGCATGTCGCGGTCGAGCCCGACCTGCCGCAGGCACGCGAAGGGGCGGGCGGTGTCCACCATCTCGCGCTGCGGACGCCGACCTTCGGCGAGTACGATGAGTGGGCGGAGCGCCTGCGCGCGACCGGCTATCCCAATAGCGGACCGGTCGATCGCTTCTATTTCCGTTCGCTCTATCTGCGTGAGCCAAATGGAATCCTGATCGAGATCGCCAGCGATGGTCCCGGCTTCGCAACCGATGAGCCGGCCGAAACGATGGGCGAAAAGCTCGCGCTGCCGCCGTTCCTGGAACCGAAGCGCCGGCAGATCGAGGCCAATCTGAAGCCGCTCTAAAGCATCGGCCCGAAAAGTGGATTGCGGTTTTCGGGGCAAAGCCGATGCAAAGACAACGGGTTAGATCATCGGACTGGATACGATATCCGGTCCGATGAACTGGAGGCATCGGCCCGAGACTGGATTGTGGTTCTCGGGCAAGCGGTGCCCACACGAAAGGCGAGATCATCGGATCGGTATCCGGTCCGATGATCCAACGCACCGAGCGGCTCAGCCGAGCCGCTCGGCTCTGATGCGGATCCCGGCGGCGTCACGGTCGAATGTATCGGCCGTGACGCCTTCGCTGCGCAGAACATGCTTCTGCAGCTTGCCACTCGCCGTCTTTGGAAGTTCGTCTACGATGCGGATGAAGCGCGGCACCATGTAATGCGCGATGCGCTCCGCCAGGAAGCTCACAAGCTCGGTCTGGTCGAGTGCGCCGCCTGCAATCGGGGTGACGACGGCCAGGACCTCATCCTCGCCATGCTCGCTCGGCACCGCGACGGCAACCGCCTCGCGAACCCCGGGATGGGCCAGGATCTCGCTCTCCAGTTCAAAGGAGGAAATGTTCTCGCCACGCCGGCGGATCACGTCCTTGAGCCGGTCGACGAAGAAGAAGCGCCCATCCGGCATCTGGCGAAAGGCGTCGCCAGTGTGGAACCAGCCATTGCGCATCGCCGCGACCGTCGCCTCGGCATTCCCATAGTAGCCTTTCATCAGCGCCCACGGCCGGTGCGAGCGAACCAGCAATTCGCCGACCTCGCCCCTTGGCATTTCGCAGTCATGAGCATCAGCGACCCGCAATTCGAACCAGGGTCGCGGCAAGCCTGCCAGGCCTTGCTCTGAAATGCCGGGGCCGGCACTGAGCGGACTGGCTATCTCCGTCATGTTGTAGACGGTGTGCAGATCGACGCCGAAGCGCTCGCGGAACGAGACGGCGTCCTCGCCGAAGGGCACGATGAAGGCCTTCTTCAGGGGGTGTTCCCGGTCGGACGCACTGGCCGGCTGCTTCAGCAGGAACGTCGCCATGACGCCGAGCAGCAAGACCAGAGTGCTGCCGGTACCGCGAACGGCATCCCAGAAATCGGCGGTGCGGAACTCGCGGACCATGCCGATCGATCCGCCGCAGGCGAGCATCGCATAGACATAGAGCGTCGAGCCGCAATGGAAGATCGGGCCGCAGACCAGGCAGCAATCCTCGGGGCCGATGCAGTCGAATGCGTCAGGCCCCATCGTGTAGAGCTGGACATAGGACGACACCACGCCCTTGGCATTGCCGGTCGTGCCGGAGGTGTACATGATCGCCTGGGTGTCCCAGGGCTCGATCGCACGCTCCAGCGCCAGGGTATCGTCCGCAACCACGGCGGGGAGCTCGAACGGGGCGACGGTGACGCCTGCGAGCTGCGGCTCCCGTTGCTCGCTCTCGCCGACCAGCAGAACCTGCCGCRGCTTGCCGGGATTGACCTCCGCCAACCTTGGTACCAGCGCCCGATGGCCGACCATCAACGCCGCGTCAGCATCGTCGAGCACATATTCGAGCGGGCGGCCGCGCGCGGCAGTGTTCAGCGGGACATAGACGGCGCCGAGAAAGTTGATCGCGAACCAGGTCGCCAGCAGGTCGGGGCCATTGCCCATCCAGCACAGCACATGGTCGCCCTGCTTCACGCCGGCCGCGGCAAGGGCGGCAGCGTGCAAACGCACCTGTCGCAGCGTTTCGCCATAGCTCCAGGTCGCGCCGGGCCAGAACTGGACGAAGCGCCGATCCGGATTTGTCCTGGCCTGGCGCTCGAGCATGTGGCGCAGCACGCACGCGTCGCTCCCGGGCACGTTCGCGGCATCTGCCAAATCCTTGCCAACCGTCATCAGCCGCGCTCCTCCAAGGCATCGCTCTGATCCGGCCCAGGGGCAGGGCGGCGATTTCTGGCGAAAGCCTGCGGCAGATCCGGCGGTATCGTCAATTGCGAGCGGCGCTCTGCGGCGTTGCCGCTGCTTCACGCCAGAGCGGAGGCTTCAACCCGGCGCCTGTTCACGGATTGCCCTGGCGGTCTCCTTCTGTATGTCGAAGGCGGCCCGTCGCTGCCGGATCTCATCGGGCGAAAGACGTTCGATATTGCAATAGTGCAACTTCCAGTCCGGGGTGGAACTCCAGATCAAKGGGGACTGCACCGTGGTCCGTGGCGCCGGTGCCCGCTCCAGGGTGGCCAGAGCCAGATCGAGCGTGACGTCCTGGGAGCTGCGGTCGTTCGGTCGCCCCGCGGAATTGCCGAGCGGAAAATCCGAAAACAGGAAGCGCGGCACACCGACATATTCGACGATGTCCTTGGCGCAACCCATGACAACGGTCGCGATGCCATTCTCCTCCAGCGCCCTGGCGGCGAGACTGACGCTCTGATGGCAGACGGGGCAATTCGGCACCAGAATCGCTGCATCGACCGCATCCGCCCTGCAGCGGGCGACGATCTCCGGGCAATCGACCTCGAGCGTCACGCGGTGGCTGCGATTGGTCGGCAAGCCATGGAAGCGCGGTGCAATCGAGCCGAGCCGCCCTGAGATCGCCGCCTGGCGCAATGCGGCCAGCGGGAAATAGCTCCCGAGATCTTCGGCGGTCGTATGCGTGCGGTCGATCGCGACATGGGCGATGCGCAGGTCGTGCTCCTCGCCGCTATCGGCGGAATAGACGGAATAGAACTTGGCTGCAGCGTTGTAGGGCGCTCCCGGCCCCTGATCGCCCTTGTCCGGTTGGTAGGGGGCAGCCGTCGTGATGATCGTCACCCGGCACTCAGAAAGAGGCCTCGCCAAAGCCTGAAACGGCACCGCGGCGTAATGCGCCCATGCGTAGGGCTGACCATATCCCAGCGCCTGATAGTAGGTGCTAACGCGCTGAAGATAGGGGATCGGCGCATCATGGGCGGGCGCAAACCCAAATATGTCGCTGCGTTCGCCGACCATCGCGGGCGCTCCTGTTCCTGCCGCGGCGCGGCATGGGCCGCACGGTAGAGCAGCGTCGCGAGGCGCTGCAATGCGCGGATACCCGGAATTGGTCGGCCGCCAGTTCCGGCAGCGCTTGACCCTCCATCCGGTGGAGACCCTAGGACGACGCCATGAAGGAAGAACGGCACACGATTGGCGAGCTTGGAAAGCTCAGCGGCGTCTCGGTCAGGCGGATTCGGTTCTATTCGGACAGCGGATTGCTGCCGCCGGCGACGCGAACTTTCAGCAACTACCGTGTGTATTCCGCGGAGGATGTCGCGCGTCTCGATCTGATCCGGGCGCTGCGCGATATCGGGCTGGGCCTCGCAGTCATCCGAAAGTTCCTGTCGAGGCGGCTTTCGCTGACGGACGTTCTGACCATGCGCCTTCGCGCGCTGGAGGCGGAGATCGCCTCGCAGCGCCGTGTCGCCGCCGTCCTGCGCGCGACCTTGAAGTCGCCAGACCCCACCGAAACCGATCTCAGGAGATTATGGACCGTGACGACCCTTTCCAATGCCCAGTTCCGCCTGCTGGTCGAGCGCTTCTACGACGAGGTCGCCGGAGGCGCGCAGATGGACGATGCCTGGAAGCGCCAGATGATCGAGGCCAGCACACCCGAGCTCCCGGACGATCCGACGCCCGCGCAGATCGATGCCTGGGCCGAGCTTACGGTGATCATCACCGATGAAAGCTACATGGCCGAGATGCGGGCGAATGCTGGGGCCATGTCGACCGCTGAGTTCGACCCCGCCGCCTATGCCGAAGCCGCGAACCGGACCCTCGCCAAGGTTCGCGCCGCGATGGACGACAGCGCAAAACCGGATTCCGCAAGCGGTGCCGCGATCGCGCGGGAATGGCTTGAAGACTCAGCCCGCGCAATGAACCGCGCTCCCGATCGGGCTTTCCTGGACTGGCATCTCGATCAGTATCGGAAACACCACGCCCGTTCGATCCGCTATCAGCAACTGCTCGCCATCTTGCGCGGCGACGATGCAGGAGGCCCGGCCGGCTCCGAATGGCACTGGATCAATGAAGCGATGAGGCCGCTTCTGGCTCAACCGGAGTGAGATCCGGGACGCGGGGGGCGCCATGCCAGGCATCGGCGGCGCCCGTTCGGAAGGAGAGGTCGCCACCGCTTGGGATCCCGCGCGATGGCATCTGCCTCAGGAGCTTTGCGATATCATTGCGATGTCGCCTTGCGGAACCGAATGGCCCCGAAGATGTGGTCGAGCTCTCTGGTGAAGCTCGTGCTGAAGATAACCGAGTCGGCTTCATTGCGCGGCACCGCCATCGACAGCAAGGTCTCCCTCACTTGCTCGCAATGGGCCCGGAGTTCCGCGAGGGTGACATGGGCCTCTTCTACGGAATCGGCTCCCAGCAGCGCCACCTGTCCGAGGATCACGATCACGGCTGCCTCCAGCGCGGTGATGCTCGCAAGCAGAGCGGTATTCCGTGCCGGGCCGTAAGGATCGACTGCATATCCCATGACGCGTTCCTCCCTCCACTCAAGTTCCGCCCAACGATAGGTTCGGCCACCTGACGAAGCTCCCCGGTTTCAATTGCTGGAGTGATGCCCGTCGCGTGTCCGTCTTCGGAAAGGTCTGCGCAGCGAAGTTCAGCGGGCTCCTGGCGGGAACCTCAGGCGCCGTTTTACCCGACAATTCGGCTCGCAAACCTGACATGACGTGTCAGCCTAATGTCAGCTTCAGCGTCGTAGGGTTGCGGGTTGCCGGGCCGAGATGCATGTCCGCTCGCCCCAGACGTGGAACGGCCGCTCAGACTGTCTTCCGCGCAAGGGATGGGAAAGACGAAGGTGCGCGCGGCCTTGCCGTGCGCGGGGACTTCGCTCCTGCCTAGTCATACATCCCGCTCTTGCAGCGATAGCCGACGAAGCAGCTCGCTGTGTCGCGGCTCGGAACCCAGGCGGGATCGGCATATTCATCGAGTTCGCAGAAACTGCGGTCGCGCACGAAGCGGTCATAGGTGTAGCCACCGGTACCGAGCACGATGGCGCCGTTGGCAATGACATCGTGCCGGCTGGCACTGCAGGGCCTGTTGACGGTGGAGGGCCGGGGCTGAGCCAACGCAAGATCCGCGGCCAACATCAGCATCAATGACAGAACGGCTCGGTTCATCGTCGCCTCCGGTGCGAGCGAAGCTACGGCCGCATAGTAACCGCATCGGTTGCGCAACATACCAGTCTTCGCTTGCCGCGCCGAACGGGCGAGGGGTCTGCGTTCCCAACCGGCAGCAGACGAGGTCGGTCACGCACGTCGCTGCCAGCGCGGCAGCGACGTCTCCGCCCGCTGGAGATGGAGATCAAGGCGACGCGCTGGCCTCGACGAGGATTTCTCGCTTGCCGGCGTGGTTGGCGGGGCCGACGATGCCCTCGTTCTCCATGCGCTCCATGAT
>NZ_JBFTRC010000075.1:0-25775 GCF_056399325.1 Allobosea sp. 01N443 | reverse complement strand
GGGCGCGCGCGTCCTGCAGGAATCGCGCGATCCCGACGCCGCCGGGCTCGACTGGCCCGGCGCCGCCAGCTTCACGCTGGCCCTGGCGCTCTTCACCTATGGTGTCCTGCTGGCGCCGGAGCGCGGCTGGTCCGAGCCCACCGTGATGAGCCTGCTGGCGGGCTCCGTCCTGCTCTTCATCGCCTTCGTCGTGATCGAGGGCCGTGTCGCTCGGCCGATGCTCGACCTCACCCTGTTCCGCTACCCGCGGTTCGTCGGGGTGCAGTTGCTGGCCGCCGCGCCGGCCTATGCCTTCGTCGTGCTGCTGATCCTGCTGCCCGTGCGCTTCATCGGTATCGAGGGCCTGAGCGAGATCGCCGCCGGCCGGCTGATGATCGCACTGTCTGCGCCGCTGCTGGTCCTGCCGATCGCGGCTGGCCTGCTGACGCGCTGGTTCGCGCCGGCGACGATCTGCGGMGCAGGCTTGCTGATCTGCGCGGCCGGCCTGTTCTGGCTGAGCCGCGTTCCGCTCGGCGGCGAGACGATGGGCATCGCCTTGCCGATGGCGCTGATCGGCATCGGCATCAGCCTGCCCTGGGGGCTGATGGACGGGCTTGCAGTCAGCGTCGTGCCCAAGGAGCGCGCCGGCATGGCGACCGGCATCTTCAGCACCACGCGCGTGGCCGGCGAAGGCGTGGCGCTCGCCGTGGTCAGCGCCGTATTGTCTGCCCTGACGGCCGGCCATCTTGCGGCTGGCGCGACCGCAGCGCATGCGGGTCCGGCCGCCCAACGGCTCGTCACCGGCGACATCGCGAGCGCCGTGGCCGCCTTGCCGCAGATGAGCCGGACCGCGCTCGTCCAGAGCTATGGCGACGCCTTCGCGACATTGCTCGTGATGCTCTGCGCCATCACGGTCGTCACCGCGATCGTCGTCTTCGCCTTCCTCGGGCGCGGCACGGAGCAAAGGGCCGAGCCGGCGGCGGAGGCAGAAGAGCGTCTGCGCACCTCGGAAGCCTGATCGGGCTCACCCGGTCGAGGTCAGGCATCGGCGGCGGGGCATGGGCGTCAAGGCATGTCGGGATCCAGCCGGCAGCGAGGTCGCTCATCCGGTAGCGGCGCCAGATCATCGGACCGGAAATCGYATCCGGTCCGATGATCTAACCCTATGTGTTTGCATCGGTTTTGCCCCGAAAGCCGCAATCCACTTTTCGGGCCGATGCAATAAACCGGGCAGAGCGCGTGTCCCTGCCGTTCGAGGGCACAGCGTGCGATGCCTGCCTGCATGCCACGAGATCGACAACACGGCCGCCGAACGTGAGCGGATCGCCAAGCCTACCCTCAGCGTCGGAACGGCCAACATGGTCGTGTGCACTATGACGGGGGCCCGCTGGCTCCCTTTCGTGACGCTGCCAACGGCAGTCGGAAGGCTCAGTTGGACGAACTCAAGTGCGATAGCGCAGCGCTTCGATTAGAGCTGCCATGGCAGGCGGTGTTTGTCGCCGGCTTGGATAGTAGAGGAAGAACCCTGGATAGGGCGCGCACCAATCCTTCAGGACACGCATGAGTCGGCCGGAAGCGACGTGGCCCTCGGCTTGCGTTTCAAAGGTCGTGGCCAGCCCATGTCCGTCGAGCGCTGCCTGTAGAATGAGGTCGGCATCGCTGAACACAAGCGAGCCCGCCACGCGCACGGACAGCTCCTGCCCGTCCTTCTCGAATTCCCAGGCATAAAGGCCACCGGAGCCCGTCTGGCGGTAGTTGATGCAGTTGTGCTGCGTCAGATCGTGCGGCGAGACCGGGACAGGGTGTCTTGCGAAGTAGGCTGGCGATCCAACGATCGCCGAGCGCATCTCGGGTCCAATCCGGACCGCGATCATGTCGTTCTCAAGCCGCTCTCCCAGACGCACGCCAGCATCAAAATTCCCGGCGACGATGTCCATCAAGGCCTCGTCTGCCGATATTTCGATCGCAATATCGGGATGCTCGGCCATGAAAGTGCGGAGCTTCGGCAAAAGAACCGATACGGCCGCATGCTTCACCGTGGTGATGCGCAGCGTTCCGGCGGGCTTGTCGCGCAGTTCGCTCAAGCCCGCGATCTCGGCATAAATGTCCGTCAACGCGGGCTTCAACGTCCGCATCAGGCGCCGCCCGGCTTCCGTCGGCGAGACGCTGCGCGTCGTTCGCGCCAGCAACCGGATGCCCAACCTCTCTTCCAACTGCTGGATGGCGTGGCTCAGGGCCGACTGCGACATGTCGAGCTTGGCCGCCGCTCGCGTGAAGCTTCCCGCCTCCGCCACGGCCAGGAAAGCCGCAAGGTCGTTCAGTTCATCGCGCTTCATTGATGCACATCTTCGATAGACCCAAGCGAAGTGTGCAGCCTAATCGAAAGGCGCCGCCTGGGCTACGTATGGCCATCGACACGGCGGCTGATGCCGCCCCGCAAGCCAGAGGACGACCAATGGCCGAATACACCCCTCTCAGCCGCCGCACCTTCCTCGCCGGAGCCGCTGCCGCACAGATCGCCACCTGGTCGAATGCCAGTGCTCAGACGGTCCAGCCCCCAAGGATGATCACGATGAAGACCCGCAAGCTCGCCAATTTGGAAGTCTCGGAGCTTGGCTTCGGCTGCATGAACCAGAGCGGCAATTACAACGGGCCCGTCCCCAAGGACCAAGGCATCAAGACCATCCGCACAGCGTTCGAGAATGGCGTGACATTTTTCGACACGGCTGAGGTGTACGGCCCCTACATCAATGAGGAGCTCGTCGGCGAGGCGCTCCAGCCGTTCCGGGACAAGGTCAAGATCGCGACCAAATTCGGCTTCGCAATCAATGGGACCGTTGCGCTCGATAGCCGGCCGGAGCGCATCAAGCGCGTTGTCGAGGAGTCCCTGAAGCGTCTTCGGACCGATCACATCGATCTGTACTACCAGCACCGCGTCGATCCCGCGGTGCCGATCGAGGACGTCGCCGGCGCCGTGCAGGACCTCATCAAGCAGGGCAAGGTGTTGGGCTTCGGCCTTTCGGAGCCAAGCGCGAAAACCATCCGCCGCGCGCATGCCGTGCAGCCGGTCACGGCTGTTCAGAACGAATATTCGATGTGGACCCGCAACGTAGAGCTGAACGGCATCCTCGACACCTGCAACGAGCTGGGTATCGGCCTTGTGCCGTGGTCGCCCGTGGCGATGGGCTTCCTGACCGGCAAGTACGATCCGAGCACGACGTACGACGAGAAGACGGACTTCCGTGCGGGCTTCCCACGGTTCTCGAAGGAGTTCATGCCCCTCAACATGCCGATCGTCGAGTGGCTGAAGGACTACGCAGCCAAGAAGGGCGCGACGCCGTCACAAATCGCGCTCGCCTGGCTTATGGCGAAGAGCCCGAATATCGTCCCGATCCCGGGCACGCGCAGCAAAACCCATCTGCTGGAAAATCTGGGGGCGGGCCGCGTGCAGCTCAGCACCGCCGACGTTCATGCGATCGACACGTCTCTGACCAAGTTCCCGGTCTATGGCGACCGCATGGGCAAGGACCACATGCTCTCGATCGACTATTCGGTGTAGTCGTTCCTGCCTTGGGGGGCGCCGTCCAGGGGCCGCAAGGGCGAAGCCCAGCAGGCGCTTGGCAGCGTAGGGACGCCGTGAAGAAAGTCGTCGACAAGGGCTGAGCCTCCTCGACTTTATACGGAAACGGGCTGCCGGGGGCGGCCCATTTTTCGTTTGGCTTGAGGTTGTGAAAACGCGCCCTCAGCATCGAGATTGGGAGCGCATCATTGTCTGGAGCCCTATGACCGGTTTCGGACAAGGCGCCAACTTCGGCTCGCCTCCCGTCTCAGACGTTGCTGGCGGGCCGCCACCAGTTCCGGAACGCCCCACCCCCGACCCCGGGCATGTCTGCTAACCCGCTACCAAAGGCGTTTGATTGCGAAGCTGTCGAACAATGCTTCGTTCGAAATCAGCACCATGTCCTCGGATTGAGCCTGGGCAATGAGGAGGCGGTCGAACGGATCCTTGTGCGCAATGTTCATCTCGCCGGCCCGCAGCGCGTGGTGGACGGTGACCGCCAGCTCGGCAAAGCCCTGATCTGCGATGATCGCCTCGAAGTCCTGCGCGAGCAGCGCCGCGCGGGGGCACTTGCCAATGCGGAACTTGGTGGCGACCTCCATGGCCGAGGCGGCGCTGACGGCGATGCTGTTGCCCTCGTCCCCAATAGCCTCTCGGGCACGGGGGCTCAGCGCCTCGTCACCTGCCAGCCACCAGATCAGAGCATGGGTATCGAGCAGCAGCCTCACGTGAGATTCCAGCCGCCGAGTTCATTCTCGGGCAGCGGCTCGTCGAAGCGCGCATCGACGGCGATCTTTCCCTTGAGTACCCCAAAGCGCCGCTTGCCGCGTGGTCTGACCGGCACCAGGCGCACCACAGGCACGTTGCCACGGGCAATGACCACATCTGCACCCTCCAGGGCGTCAGCGATCAGTTTGGACAGGTTGGTCTTGGCCTCGTGAACCGAGAACTGGGCCATGAGCATCTCCTTAGCTAAAAATATAGCTAAGGGCCTGCACTGAGCAAGAGCGCTGCCGTTTTCCGGGCTGCTTCAGCCTCCGGTGCACGCGGCTCTCAGCGTGCACAATGTTCCGAGAGGCAAGGCTGAAAGGCCAGTCCAATGATCCCACCGTCTCGTGCCTTCGTCGCATGGCGACGCACGCGGCGTAATGCGCAAGCCTGCCTCTGGAACTTGCGGGCTCGCTGAAGCATAGTTGGCATGGCGTTGCAGGTCCGCCCGCATCGGGCGGCACCGCCCGCCATGCCTGGAAGTGGCTATGGCTCACCCGGTCAAGCTCGTTTCCGTCGCGACGGCTGTTCCGCCCCATGAGTTTCGCCAGCGCGATGTGGCGGCAGCCGCCCATCGGAGCTTTGCCGGCCGCTATCCCGATTTCGAGCAGCTTGCGCGCGTCTTCGAAAATTCGGGCATCAGCCGCCGCTATGCCGTCCGGCCGATCGAGTGGTATCTGCAGCCATTGGGATGGCCCGAGCGCAGCGCCGCCTATGTCGCCGGCGCTTGCGACCTGTTCGTGGATGCAACGACGCAGGCGCTGGGCGCCGCCAGACTACAGGCGTCCGAGATCGATACGATCGTGACGGTCTCGTCGACGGGCATAGCGACCCCCAGCCTCGATGCCCGTGTCGCCGAGAGACTTGGCTTCAGAAGCGACGTCGAACGTGTCCCGGTGTTCGGCCTGGGATGTGCCGGCGGCGTATCGGGTTTCTCGATCGCGTCCCGCCTGGCCGCGTCGCGCCCAGGTTCGACAATCCTGCTCGTGGCTGTCGAGATCTGCACGCTGGCTTTCCGACTCGATGTCTTGACGAAGGCCAACATCGTTGCGACCGCCTTGTTCGGCGATGGCGCGGCAGCCTGCATCCTGCAGGCAGGGCCGGATGGCATCGCCACGGTCGAGATGACCGGGCAGCACATGTGGCCCGACACGCTGGATATCATGGGCTGGACGGTCGATCCCCAGGGCTTTGGCGTGATCTTCGACCGGGCGATCCCGCCCTTCGCGGAGGAGCGGATCAACCCAGCCATTGCAGGGATCCTGGAGCGTGAAGGGCTGTCGCTGTCCGACATCGATCTCTTTGCCTGTCATCCCGGCGGGAAGAAGGTGATCGAGGCCCTGGAAAGCGCGTTTTCACTCGCGCAAGGCGCGCTCGACCACGAACGTGCCGTCCTGTCCGACTATGGCAACATGTCGGCTCCGACCGCCCTCTTCGTCCTCCAGCGTGCGATCGCGGCAGGCCTGCCCTCGCGCACGCTGCTGATGGCGATGGGGCCGGGCTTCACCGTGAGCTGCGCCTCGCTGCGGCAAGGGACATGACACCGGCCATCGTCTTGCTGGCCCTGGTGACGGCCGAGCGGATCGGCGAACTCTGGCTCGCGCATAGAAACACGTCTGCCTTGCTCGCCAAGGGCGCCGTGGAGAAGGCTGCCGGCCACTATCCGCTGATCGTCCTGCTGCACGCAGCCTGGCTGATCGGACTTTGGCTGCTCGGTTGGGCACAAGCGATCCATCTCGGCTGGCTCGCGGCTTTCCTCCTGTTTCAGGGGCTGCGCCTTTGGGTGCTGGTGACGCTCGGCCGGCGTTGGACGACCCGCATCATCGTCGCACCGGGCGAGAGGCTCGTGGCACGGGGCCCTTATCGGTTCGTGTCGCACCCGAACTACATCGTCGTCATTGGCGAGATCGCCGTCCTGCCGCTGTGCCTTGGCCTGCCATGGTTCGCGCTAGTCTTTTCGATCGCCAACGGCCTCGTCCTGACGATCCGCATCCGCGCCGAGAATACTGCGCTTGAAGAGGCTCGCCATGCCGCCACCGGCTGATGCGATCGGCGAAGGGCGCGTCACCGCTGCGACATGGATCGGCTTTGCCGCCATGTGCATCGGCATGTTCATGGCGATCCTCGACGTGCAGGTCGTCGTCACCTCCCTGCCGACGATCCAGAGCGCACTGGACATTTCGCCCGACCAGATGAGCTGGGTCCAGACCGCCTATCTCATCGCCGAGGTCATCGCGATTCCGCTGACGGGTTTCCTGACGCGCTTTCTCTCGATGCGCTGGCTGTTCGTCGTGGCGCTCGCCGTCTTTACCGCAGCCTCCATCGGCTGTGCGGCGAGCCAGTCGTTCCCGGCCCTGATCGCCTGGCGCGTCCTTCAGGGGTTTTCAGGCGGCACTTTGATTCCCGCGGTCTTTTCGGCTGTCTTTTTGCTCTTCCCGCCGAGCAGGCAGGCCATCGCGACGACGTTGGCCGGCGTCTTTGCCGTGCTCGCGCCAACGGTCGGGCCGATCGTCGGCGGCTGGATCACGCAGACCTATTCCTGGCACTGGCTGTTCCTGATCAACGTCATTCCCGGCGTCGTCTCGGCAGCACTAGCCGCTTTCCTCCTGCCACGTGACAAGCCGAGCCTCACCGAAGCGCGCAAGCTCGATGCCCTGTCTCTGGTGATGATGGCGATCGCGCTGGCAGCGATCGAGATCGCATTGAAGGAGGCACCTCAGCGCGGCTGGATCTCGGGCCTGATCCTGGGGCTGATCGCGCTGAGCCTGGCGAGCGGTCTCGGCTTCATCAGGCGGACTTTGCAAGCCGATGCTCCGATCGTCGATCTGAGAAGCTTTGCGGACCGGAATTTCATGATCGGCAGCATCCTCAGCTTTGTCCTCGGCATCGGGCTGTTTGGATCGGTCTATCTGATGCCGGTCTTCCTGGCCTTCGTGCGCGATCACAATGCGCTCGAGATCGGCGAGATCATGCTGGTGACCGGCGCCGCCCAACTTGCCATCGCGCCGGTCGCCGTTGCCCTGGAGCGTCGTGTCGATGTCCGCCTGTTGACCGGCATCGGCTTTACCCTCTTCGCCCTCGGCCTGGGACTGAGTGCCTTTCAGACCCCGCAGACCGACTATGACGCGATGTTCTGGCCGCAGGTGGTCCGTGGCCTGGCCATCATGTTTTGCCTTCTGCCACCGACGCGCCTCGCATTGGGACAGCTTCCCCCGATGCGCGTTCCCGACGCCAGCGGCCTGTTCAACCTGATGCGAAACCTGGGCGGTGCGATCGGTCTCGCCCTGATCGACACCGTGATCTACAGCCGCTCGCCCGTGCACGGCACGGCGATCATGGAGCGGCTGCAAAGAGGCGATGTCGAGACGGCGAAGTTCATCGGCGTGCCCCTCGAACTCATGGCGATGCGGCCGCCCGGGCCGCTCGACGCCCAGGCCCAGGCGCTGCTTCAGCCACTGGTCGAGAAGGCAGCCCTGGTCCTGTCGATCAACGAGGCCTGGGGACTGGTTGCCGTCCTCACGATCGCAGCCATGGCGTTCGTTCCCTTCGCCAGGAAGGTGCCGATCGGCGATCAGGTTCGCGTCTGAGCGGCCTGGCGCCGCACCATGCGAAAGGCATAGTGCCGCCCCCCGTCACTTCACCGGCTCGGAAGGGCTGCCAAACCGCGGGGCCGCACCACTCATGCCCTGGCCGTGAGCACGTCTCGCGCGGCGGTCGCCTGTCCTTGCGCGACCGTGATGCGATCGCTATCTTTGATCTCAATGAGATCATTGGAGGCACATCGATGGCGGGAAACCTCCATGTCCGCAATCTGGACGACGACCTGATACTAAAACTGAAAATGCGCGCCGCTCGACACGGCCGCTCGGCGGAAGCCGAGCATCGAGAAATCCTGCGTCAGGTTCTGCAAAACGAAACGGAGCCTGATTTCGACAGCTTGGCAGCCAGCCTGAGGAGGCTGACCGCGTCCCGCAAGCAGACACCCTCCGAAGAGCTCATGCGCGAGGGCCGAGACGAACGCTAATGGAGACGGTGATCGTCGATGCCAGCGTCGCGATAAAATGGGTCGTCGAAGAAGAAGGCTCCCAAGCCGCCGTCGATCTGCGCTCGCGCTTCCGTTTCGCGTCTCCGGAGCTTCTCATCCCGGAATGCGCGAACGTCCTTTGGAAGAAAACAGCGCGCGGCGAACTTGAACGCGAAGAAGCCATCCTTGCGGCAAGGCTTCTTGAACGCTCCGGGGTCGCGTTTCTCTCGATGGCTGGTTTGCTGGAACGGGCAGCGAGTCTTGCAATCGAGATTTCGCATCCCGCCTACGACTGCACCTACCTGGCAGCAGCAGTCCAGACGGGTGCGGCTTTCGTGACAGCGGATGACAGGTTCCTGCGCATCATTGCCCAGCGCGCATCGCGAGAGCTCGCAAGCTCATGCCATTCGCTGGCGGATATGGCCGCCAGACCTGCCCCCGATCGGAGCAAGCGATAGGTCGGTGCAGTGTTCCGCCGGAGCCAGCCAGCGGAACTCGGCCTGCGCCCGCCCGCCCCGTGGAACGCCGCAGCCACGGCACTCCTGGCGGTGCGACAGCGGGCGAAAGCCCTCAGAGCAGGAGCCTTCAGAGCAGAAGCGTGCCGTTCACGGTGGTGACGCAGGCGCCGCCGACCTGGACCTTGCCGCCCGCATCCACCGAGATGGCGATCGTGCCGTCGCGCCCGACGCAGCGGCCCTGGGCCGCCTCGTAGCGCGTGCCCCCAGCGGGCAAGAGCCCGCGCGCCGCCCGGAAGACCGCAACGCTGCCATTGCCGCTGCCGCAGACCGGGTCCTCGTTCACCCCGCAGGAGGGCGCGAAGGACCGGACCTCGATCTCGGGGCCGCCGCCCTCGCGCCTGGCGAAGACCGTGATGCCGGTCACGCCCAGGCGGCGCTCGAAGGCAGCCGAGCGCGCGAAATCGGGTTTCAGCGCCAGCAGCGCCTCTGCGCCGTCGATCTCGGCGATGAGCCAGACCGCGCCGACATTGACGATGGCCGGGCTCGCCTCGCGCAGGATCTCATGGCCGAGGATGGCCTCCAGTTCGACGAGTTCAGCCGTCGGCAGGGTCGTGACGGTCGCCGGCGGCAGGGCAAGGGTCAGCCGGCGCGCCGCGCCCTCCCCTTCGACCGTGATCGCGACGAGACCGACCCCGCATTCCTGCACCAGCCTGCCGCCGCGCGGGGCAACGAGCCCGGCCTCGATCACCGCATGGGCGCTGCCGAGCGTCGGGTGACCTGCAAAGGGCAACTCGCTGCCGGGCGTAAAAATCCGCAGCCGGTAATCGGCGTCACTGCGTGTCGGCGGCAGCACGAAGGTGGTCTCGGACAGATTGGTCCACTGCGCGATCGCCTGCATCGCAGCGTCGCTCAGCCCCGCACCATCGAGAATGACCGCCACCGGATTGCCGAGCAGCGGCTTGGCGGAAAACGCATCGACGACCTTATAGGCCCGGGCCATGGCATGTCCTCGCATCGAGACGGCAGGATTGGGATAGCCGATCGGCAAGGGACTGGCGAGGTCCGCGACATGCGAGCGACATCCTCCACGGCGTCGAGCAGCCCCCCGTCAAGCTCAAGCGGGGATGAGCGCTCCGACCTCGCGATCCGTGGCGCGGTCGCTCGCCGCGAGACCTGCCGCGACATTGGCGCGGTCGGCCGGGCTGCGGTTCTGGCTGAGCTTGCGCTTGCCCTCCAGCCGGGTGATCGGCAGGCGCAGGCCGATGATGCCGCGCAGCTGCGCCTGCACGAAATCGGGCGGGGCCTCGGACACCGTCCAGGGCTTGGCGCGCTCGCCCTCGTGCAGGTTGGTCAGGCGGGTCACGACGTCGAGAAGGCGCGTCGCGTCGTCGAAGAACTCGATCGGGCCATAGGCATGGACCGCGACATAGTTCCAGGTCGGCACGACCTTCCCGGTCTCCTGTTTGGTCTCGTACCAGGAGGGCGTAACATAGGCGTCCGGGCCCATGAAGATCGCGAGCGCCTCGCCCAGCGCTGTGGTCCGGCCCTGCGGGTTGGCCTTGGCGAGATGGCCGTAGAGCACGCCATGCTCGCCCTCGTTCTCCTCGAGGAAGAGCGGCAAGGGCGTCGCCAGCACGCCATCGACGGTGCCGGTAACCAGAGTGGCGAGCCTGGAGGCGCGGATCGTCGCCCGCAGGCTGTCCCTGTCATCGTCACGGAAGGCTGGCGGGGTATACATTTCTGGAACTCCTTGTGCTGCGAAGAGAGATGCGCCCAACCYGGCTTTCTGGAAACGGCCAGTTTCGAAGGTTTGATGTGGTCCAGTTCACTGACGGCGTCGCGCGCCGGATCATCGCGGCAATCAAGGAGCAGATCCATGCCGGCGCCTATCAGCCTGGCGACCGCCTGCCGTCGACCCGGACCTTTGCTGCCGAATGGGGCGCGTCCCGCACGACGGTGACACTCGCCTATGGCCAGCTGATCGCCGAGGGCTACCTGCTCAGTCGGGCCGGCGCGCGGCCGATCGTGGCCAAGGGGCTTGGCGCGGCAGCGCCGGTGCCGGCGCGGCTCTCCGCACCTCGGCATCTTTCGGATTTCGCACAGCGATTGCTCGCCCTGCCCCGGCCGGCCGCGACGCAGCCGGCCTCGATCGCGGATTTCCGCTATGGCGATCTCTCCGGCGCCGATTTTCCCGTGCTCGCCTGGCGCCGCGCCCTGAACAGGGTCAGCCTGCGACGCAGCCGGCGGCTGCGCTATGGCGATCCGCAAGGAGCGCCTGCGCTTCGCGGTGCGCTGCAGGGCTATCTCTGGCGGGCCCGCGGCATCACCTGCTCGGCCGAGCAGATCATCATCGTCAACGGCTCGCAGCAGGGGCTCGATCTCTGCGCGCGACTGCTGCTCGATCCCGGCGACGCCTTCGTGATCGAGAACCCCGGCTATCTGCTCGCCCGCCACGCCTTCGCGGCCGCCGGCGGCATCGCCCGCCCGGTTCCGGTCGACCGGGATGGGCTCGTGACCGATGCCCTGCCCCCGGCTCGGCTCGCCTATGTCACGCCCTCGCACCAGTTTCCGCTCGGCAGCGTTCTCTCGGCGACGCGCAGGCGCGCGCTGCTGGCCTGGGCTGCAAACAGCGGCGCCACGATCATCGAGGATGATTATGACGGCGAGTATCGGCATGACGTCGCGCCGATCCCGCCCTTGCAGGCGCTCGAGCCCGACGCGGTGATCTATGCCGGGACATTCTCCAAGACGCTCTCGCCGGCGCTGCGCCTCGGCTATCTCGTCGTCCCGCCGTCGCTTACCCCCCCCTTTGTCGAGGCGAAGCGCCTGACCGACCGGCACACGCCTCTCCTGGAGCAGGAGGCGCTGGCCGATCTCCTGAGCGAGGGCGCCTATGAGCGCCATGTCCGGAGCATCCGCCGGAGCAATGCCGAGCGACGGGCCGTGCTGCTCCAGGCCCTGGCCGAGGAGCTTGGGCCGATCGTGACCATCGAAGGCGCCGATACCGGCCTGCATGTCGTCGCCTGGCTCACGGATGTCGCGGCCGAGCGCGAGTCCGGGATCGTCGCGGCCGCACGCGCCGCCGGCGTCGGGCTCTATCCGGTCTCGCCGCTCTATGATCCAGCCGGGCCCCGGCCCCACGAAGCCGGGTTCATTCTCGGCTATGCCGGCCTCGACCTCGACGCCGTGAAGAAGGGCATCACGCTGCTGGCGCCTCTCCTGGCCGGACAGCGCTGAGACGCGGGACCGGCGAGCGCGCCCGGCAAGGCCGCCAGGCCCGCTCCGGACCTCGCCCAGCCGGACCGGATGTCAGGTATCACGCGAATCAGGCCATCCAAGCCATTGCCAGGATGAGACTTTCCAGATCTGATCAGCCTCTGCCTCATCGCCCTTGCCGGCCAGGCGACACGATCGGCCTCAGTGGTCGTTCCAGTACTGCGTCATGCACCAATAGGTGAAGGCCGAGGTCCAGCCGATCACCACCAGCCCCGCCAGCCCCTCGACGCCGATGAAAATCCGCAAGGGGCCGAAGGGCAGCGCGTTGCTGCTGCCGAGCGAGGCGTAGGATTCAAAGGAGACATAGAGCGATTGCTGGAACGACACGGGAATGCCGATCCCGAACACCTCTTCATTCACGGCAACGGAGAGCAGCCAAAGCAACAGCGCAAAAATCAGGATCTGAATGAGATGACTGACCATGCTTCCGGCAACAACGAAGACAATTCTCTGCCTTGGCGCGACGGAAAGATGCGCCGCGCTGCCCGATATCAAACGCAGGAACTCGTAATGGACAAGTATACACCCGATGGCGCAGACGGCCGCTGCTAACGAGAACAAGTACATAGCGATGTCCTGACCTGGCACGTACGCTTGCGCATCGGGTTGTGTTGACCAAATGCGGCTCCAGCGTGACCTCCCGGCGGCGGTGTTCAAGCATCGGCAGGCGCGATGGATTGCAGCTCTTGGGAAAGCCGATGCAATCACAGCCGCTTAGATCATCGCAGCGGATACCGAATTGGGTCCGATGAGTGAAGCCTTGAGCCGTTATGTCGCTTCAACTTAGCGAGAGCAGCTGCGCGCTTGGGACTGCTCTACGTCCCGGCTCCCGAGCCGGGACTGGCGCGCCGCTGCCGGTAGAGCCGGACGCTCGCCAGCCATGCCAGGCCGGCGGCGATGGCGAAACAGGCCGGAACCCAGAAGGCCGCATTCCCGATCTCGGCTTCGGAGACGGCCGAGGCAAAGCCGCTGGCATTCGCGACCACGCCCGCCAACGCCGCGCCAAGGGCCAGCCCGGTCTGCTGGATAGTCGGGACGGCGGAGGCGGCCGCCGCCTCGTCTCCCGGCTTYGCGCCGTTCATGATCGTCGGGCCGACAAAGGGCCAAGCCTGCCCGATCCCGATGCCGAGCACGACGACGGCGAGGATCAGGGCGTAGCTCGGCGCCGGGCTCTGCAGGAGCAGGCCCAGCGCGATCAGGCCGCCGGCCATGAGAACCGGGCCCGAGAGCAGCAGGCGCCTCGGCCAGGGACCGGTCAAGCCGGAGACCAGCACGGACGCGATCGTCCAGGCCAGCGACCCGCTAGCAACCATGAACCCGGCCTCGAGCGGATCGAGGCCGCGGAGCCTTTGCAGGAAAATGGGCAGATAGATGTGCAGCGGGCTGAAGGCGATGCAGAGCAACAGGATGAGCCAGAGGCCGATGCCGGTCTCGGTCCTGAACGAGAACGCATCGCTCGGCAGCAGGCGCACCGGTGCTTCGCGGTCGAACCGCAGCATCAGGGCGAGCGCCGCGACCGCCACAAGGATGAGGCCTGCCTTGGCGCTGCCCGCCTGGACGAGCGATGCCGACGACATCGCCGTGATGGCCAGGCAGATCAGTCCGATCCGACCGGCAGGAAGGCGCGACGCGTCGGAGCGCTCTGCCGATCGGTTCCCAGGCAGCACGAGCGCGGCAGCCACCGCCAGGATGATCGAGAGGATCACCGTCACGATGAGGGCGCCGCGCCAATGTCCGGCGCGTGCGAACAGGCCGCCAATGAGCGGCCCGGCAAAGACGGAAATCGTCCAGCTCGTCGCCATCAGCGCGATGACCCGCGGCCAGAGCCTTGGCGGGAAGATCGCCCGGACCGCGGTATAGGCCGCCCCGACTTCGAGACCGCCGCCGAAACCCTGGACAAGGCGCGCGGCGATGACCCATTTCATGCTCGCCGCGAACGAACAGACCAGCGCGCCCAGGCCGAAGATCACCACCCCGACGCATAAGGTGTCCCGGACGCCGTATCGGGTCGTCAGCAGGCCAGCCCCGCTGGCCGCCACGATCGAGGCGCCGACATAGGCGGTCGCGGGCAGGCTCAGCATGCCGGCGCCGCCGAGTTCGGCGGCGATCGAAGGCAGCACCGTGGTCAGCAGCAGGGAGTTCATCGACTGCAGCAGCACGCCGCTCATCAGGATCGCGAGCGTCGGCAGCCATGCCCAGTCCAGAAGATCCCGCCATTGCGTGGCAGACGCGTCCCGATCCATGTCCGTCTGTCCCCGCCTGCGGCGCGCCACGCCTTGCATCGACTCGCAAGGTGATTTAATTTAGAAACCAATTGCTATCTAAATTGAGAGCCATGAGTCAAGACAACGACAGCCAAGGCCAGGGCGACGAGCGCAGCCGGGAGCGGATGCTGTTCCATCTGAAGACGCGCGGCGCGCAGATGGCTGCGGCGATCGCGGCGCGGCTCGACATGACCCCGGCGGGCGCAAGGCAGCATCTGCTCAAGCTCGAAGCCGACGGCCTGGTGACGAGCCATGACCGGCAGGAAGGGCGTGGCCGRCCGAAGAAATACTGGGAGCTCTCGCGGCAGGGACATGACCGGTTCCCCGACCGTCACTCCGACCTGACGCTCGACCTGCTGCAGTCCGTCCGGACTGTCTTTGGCGAGCCCGGGCTGCAGCAGCTGATCGCTCACCGCGAACAGGCCTGCCTGTCCGCCTATCGCGCGCATGTCGGTGACGGCGGCCCACTTCGGCGCAAACTGGCCGCGCTCGCCGAAATCCGCAGCCGCGAAGGCTATATGGCCGGGATTGCCGAGGAGGAGCCCGGCCGCTTCCTGTTCATCGAGAACCATTGCCCGATCTGCGCGGCGGCGACCGCCTGCCAGGGCCTGTGCCGTTCGGAGCTGGCGATCTTCCGCGCCGTTCTCGGGCCAGATGTCGAGGTCGAGCGCATCGAGCATATCCCGGCGGGTGCGCGCCGCTGCGCCTATCGGGTCCGTTCGCTCCCGGCCTGAATCCGCTGGGGCGCCCAATCGAGACAAGCCGGCACTCCTCTTGCGGCGGCCATTGCCCCAAATGACTGAGGCATCCGATTGCGTCCGGTCGAACGGCCGCGCTCACGCCCGTAGCAGCGCTGGCATTCGCCCTCTGCAGGACGAGCAAAGGCTCCCCTTCTTGCGCATGAAGTAGTCAGCGGGCACAGTACCTCTGCTTGGACCCCGCTATCTCCTTCCGCTGTTTCTGCTGCATATGAAGGGATTTTGCTATGAATCCGAAGGCTACGCCGGCTGAACTCCCGGGTAATACTGAAAAAATCGTCGATCGCCGCAGCATCCTGCTCGGGGGTACAGCGCTCGCCGCGGCGGGGCTGTCGGGCTCGGCCGCGATCGCCCAGGCGCAGCCCGCGCCCGCGGCACCGGCGGGCTCCGCAGGGCGCAAGCCCAACATCGTCGTGATCTTCGGCGACGATATCGGCATTCCCCAGATCAGCGCCTACACCATGGGCATGATGGGCTACCGCACGCCCAATATCGACCGTATCGCGCAGGAAGGCGCGATCTTCACCGACAGTTACGGCCAGCAGAGCTGCACCGCCGGCCGCGCCTCCTTCATCCTCGGCCAGGAGCCGTTCCGCACCGGTCTTCTGACCATCGGCATGCCGGGCGACCCGCACGGCATCCAGGACTGGATGCCGACCATTGCCGACGTGATGAAGACGCAGGGCTACGCGACCGGGCAATTCGGCAAGAACCATCTCGGCGACCGCGACGAGCACCTGCCGACGCGGCACGGCTTCGACGAGTTCTTCGGCAATCTTACCACCTGAATGCCGAGGAGGAGCCCGAGGGCTATTTTTATCCGAAGGACCCGGAGTTCAAGCGCAAGTTCGGCCCGCGCGGCGTGATCAAGTCATCCGCCGACGGCAAGATCGAGGATACCGGGCCGCTCAACACCAAGCGCATGGAAACCGTCGACGAGGAATTCCTGGCCGGCGCCAAGGATTTCATCGACCGGCAGGTGAAGGCGAACCGCCCCTTCTTCCTCTGGTTCAACTCGACCCGCATGCATGTCTTCACCCATCTGAAGAAGGAATCGATGGGCAAGACCGGCAAGGGCATCCATGCCGACGGCATGGTCGAGCATGACAGCATGGTCGGCGAACTCCTGAAGCAGCTCGACGATCTGCGCATCGCCGACAATACGATCGTGATCTACACGACCGATAACGGCGCCGAGCTCGCGCTCTGGCCGGACGGCGCGATGACGCCGTTCAAGAGCGAGAGGGCACGACCTGGGAAGGCGGCATGCGCATTCCCATGATGGTGCGCTGGCCCGGCGTGATCAAACCCGGCACACAGTACAACGACACGATCTCGCTGATCGACTGGTTCCCGACGCTCTGCGCCGCCGCCGGGGCGGGAGACATCAAGGAGAAGATGAAGGCCGGCTTCACCGCGGGAACCAAGACCTTCAAGGTCCATCTCGATGGCTTTGATTTCGGGCCCTATTTCAGGGGCGAGGTCAAAACCGCGCCCCGGGACGCGTTGATGTATTTCGATCAGGCCGGAAATCTCAACGCGATCCGCTGGAACGACTGGAAGCTCAGCTTTGCCCAGGCCAAGGGCAATATCGCGACCGGCACACGCGAGGTCACGGCCTGGGCGATGATCACCAACCTGCGCATGGATCCCTACGAGCGCGGCCTGGAAGAAGGCGGCGAAGCCATGAAGTTCCTGGCCCAGAACATGTGGCTGCTCGTGCCCATACAGGGGAAGATCAAGGAGTTCTTCTCCGACTTCGACCAGTATCCCTACCAGTCCGGCAGTTCGCTCAATGCCGGCGGCATCAACTACGGGCTGCTCAACCAGCAGGCCGCGATGAAGCGCCTCAAGGAGCTGGAATCGCTCCGGCCTCGCTGAGAAACCCAAGGTTCGCGCTGTCCCGGCGTCTTTTCGCCGGGGCAGCGCGAGCCGCCCATGGATGCCGGCATTCCCACAGGGCCGAGCACGAAACACGGATGTCAGTCCGCTCGGAGCGCCTGCCCCATCGGCCGAGACGATGCGTCGGCGCATCAAGCCGTGACGATCGCCATTGCCGGGCAACGGGCCTCGCGCGCGAGCCTGCGGCCAGCCCCCGCAGCCTGCCTCTCAATCGGCGACCAGGAACGCATTGCGGACGGCAAAAAATTCGCTCGTGAAATCCGCGCCGAGGCGTGAGTTCGCGCCGTCGGGCGGGCGCAGCAGCGCCCGGAAATGGACCGACGGCTCGAATGGGCGCACAGCGATGCCGCCGATCATGCGATCGGCAATGACGAAGGGGTTGACCAGGCCGATGCCGAGCCCTTGCGCGGCGAGAATGGCGATCGTCACGCCATAGGGCGTCTCGGAGTTTGCTTTAGTATCGCGCTGTTTCCACTTCGCGCAGGCAGATATCCAGCCGAGCAAGCAGCATATCGACATCTTCGGCCTCGACTGTCAGAGGCGGCCTGATCTTCAGGATGTTGTCCGCCGGTCCTTCGCGCCCGATCAGGATGCGCATGTCGCGCAACCGGTTCACGACATAATCCGCGGCCGCCGTCGCCGGGGTGCGGCTGTCGCCATCCGTGACCAGATCGACGCCCAGGAATAGGCCGAGGCCGCGGACGTCGCCGATGACCGGGTACTTCTCGCCCAGCGCCTGCAAACCGGTGAGCAGGCGCTCGCCCATTGCCTTCGCGTTGGCCGCCAGCCTTTCATCCTCGACGATGTCGAGCACTTCGGCAGCGATCAAGCAGGACAGGGTCGAGCCGCCGAAAGTCGAGAAATATTCCGGTCCCTCGGCGAAACGGTCGGCAACGGCGCGGGTCGTGATCACTGCACCGATGGGATGGCCGTTGCCCAGCGGCTTGCCCAGCACCACGATGTCGGGCCGCACGGCTTGCTGCTCGAACCCGAAATAGAAGTCGCCGAGCCGGCCCAGCCCGGTCTGCACCTCATCGGCGATGCAGATGCCACCGGCCCGACGGATGCGCTCATAGACCTGCGCGAGGTAGCCCGGCGGCGGGATGATCTGGCCGCCGACGCTCGGGAAAGTCTCCGCGATGAAGCCGGCCACCTTGCCGCCTCGCCGTTCGATCGCTGCCAGAGCCTCGTCGACCTGCGCGGCATAACGCAGCGCCCTGTCGGGATCGTCGCGTCGGAACCGCCCGCGATAATCATCCGCGACGTCGACCAGCTGCACCCATGGCTTGCGGCCGCCCATGCCCGGCTTGTTGAATTTATAGGCCGAGATGTCGATCGCACCGGTGGTGTTGCCGTGATAGCCGTGATCGGGCGTGACGATGTCGTAGCCGCCGCTGGCCGCGCGTGCGAGGCGAAGCGCGAGTTCGTTCGCCTCCGAACCCGAATTGACGAAGAAGCAGATCTCCAGCTCCTCGGGCAACTTCGCGGTAATGCGCTCGGCCAGCGCGACCTGAGCCGGGTGCAGGTAGCGTGTGTTGGAGTTCATCCGCGCCAGCTGGTCGGCGGCAACGGTCCGGATGCGTGGATGCGCATGACCGACATGGGGAACGTTGTTGTAAGCGTCGAGATAGGGCCGTCCCATCTCATCGAAGAGGTGGTGGCGCCAGCCGCGCAGGAAGGTGACGGGGCGCCGATAGCTGAGCTTGAGATTGGCGCCGAACCGGGCCTTGCGCTCGGCCAGCAACGCGGCTTCATCGATCGGCCGATAGGCGGCCCGGTCGTCCGGAAGATTGAGCAGCGCCGCCGGATTGGGGCAGATTGCCTGCCAGAGCTCCCAGTCGTCCGGGTCCGCTACGCCTGGCCAGTCATGGCCCATTCCGTCCAGCGTCAGGGCGAGCTGGAAATGCAGATGCGGTTCCCAGCCGCCGTTCCCGTCGGGTGTTCCCAGCCGCGCGAACACCTCGCCCGCAGTCACCTCGCAGCCGGGACGAAGCGTCTCGCACAGAGCCGGGTCGAGATGGCCGTAGAGCGTATGGAAGACGTCGCCCTCGGGGGTCTGGTGCTCGAGGATCGCAACGCCGCCATAGTCGAGATGGCCGGTGCGGTTCTCCACCATGGCCACCCTCCCCGCCAGCGGCGCATGGACCGGGTGCCCCGCCGGAGCGAAGATGTCGATGGCCATGTGGATGGTACGCCGGTTCGACGCCCGCCACGGTCCCTTGTGGAAGGCCCGGTCGGTGTAGACCAGCCTTGGCTCGCCATATTGCCCGAGCCAGCGGCTCCTATCCGAACCCTTGCGCGGACCGAGATGGCGGGCCTCGTCTTTACGCAGGTTGAACGGGTCCTGAGGCACCGTGCTCGTCGCTACCGAGAGCTGGCCGACGGATAGGTCGTCCAGTGCCTCGCCGATCACCGCGGCAAAGGTTCCCCTCTGCCGGTCGAGCCAGGCGGCCACGCGGTCTGCCGAGTCGGTTGCCGGCAGTCTGCATGCGACGCGCAAGCGCGCCCGCATGTGCGCGCCGTCGAGCGCTGCGTTCTCCAGCAACCGCCAGGCGGGTGCCTGCGAGATGGTCACATAGGCGTCGCCGGGGCGTCCGGCCGCTTCGATCGTCGAGTTCACGACGCTGACGGCAAGGCGCGTGCGCAGCAGCGGCCAGATCAGGTCGGTCTCGGCTGCGGTCAGCGGCGAGGCGCTGTGATAGCCGGCGACCAATGCCGCAAGGGCCGCCTCGGGCGTCTCATGGTCGAGGATCGCATAAGCGCCGGCGATCGCCAGTTCGCAGACCCTCGGGCCGACCGCCATATCGCCGAAATCGATCAGCCCGCTGATGCGCGTCGGCTCCGCGAGGCCCGGCACGACAAGGATGTTGAAGTCATTGAGATCGTTATGGATCACCTGCGATGGCAAGGCCCTCAGCGACGGGAGTGCGRCCTCGTAATCGGCCAGGATGTCCTCGATCAGCCGGCGACGCGCGCCGTTTCCGAGTACATCGAGATGCGCGCCGATCCACCCCGCCTTCGTCAGGTCCCATTTTGCCGCATCCGCCGTGGCCGCCCCCTCGAACMGGGCAAGCGCAAGATCGAGCCGCGCCGCCAGTGCGCCAAACGACGACAGGACCGCTAGCTGCTGCGGCCCTGCCTCGCCMATCGGGATGCCTTCAAGCGCGCGCTGGACCCACACCATCCGCGGCTGCCCGCGGTCGTCCGCGACATGCTGCCAGGCACGACCGTCCCGTGCCGGTAACACCTGCGGCAGCGGCAGCGTGGGATCGGCCGAGAGGGCGTGAGCGATGGCCACGCATTGCTGCTCGACCAGAGCGGCATCGCCATGAGCGCGCATCGCCTTGATGATAATATCGCCTTGCGGGGCTGTAGCGCGGAAGTTCAGGTCATGCTCGCCGCCAAGCTGCCGCAGCCCCCCCGTGCTCCCGAACTGTTCCGCGATGGCGCGCAACCAATCGTGGTTCATATCAAATCTCCTGAACTCATGGCGCGCTTCGACGACGCTTGCCGTGAGGGCTGGAGCCCCAAGGCAATGAGCGCGCCCGGCGCGGGGGGCTCAACCGACCCGGATACCGTCTCGCCGGCGCATCTCGTTCAAGGGCCAGACAGACGGGTCGATCAGGAAGAAGGGTTGAGCTGCGCGAGCGCCAGCCCGTGCAGCGTGCGGTCACCGGCGGCGGCGATCTGTCCCTTCCACGAAAGGTCGATGGCTTTGCCGGACCAGTCCGACACGACGCCCCCGGCTCCCTCGATGATGGCGATCGGGGCGAAGACGTCGAAGGCGTCCAGGCCGCCGTCAACTGCGATGTCGGTATTGCCGCGCGCCAGACAGCCATAGGCATAGCAGCTGCCGCCGTATTGGGTGAAGGCGACCGTCCGATCCAGCCGGTCGACCGCACTCCGCTCGGTCTCAGTCAGGAAGCGGGGGTTGGAACTCGTCAGGAAGGCCTGCTCCAGCGAGTTGCGAGGCCTGCAGCGAATAGGTCGGCCGTTATGCTCCGCGCCGGCGCCGGAAATGCCGGAGAGGCGCTCGCCGGTCGCCGGCAGGTCCATCAGCCCCAGCCAGGGGCGACCTGCGCGCGCGACCCCGATCAGGATGCCGTAGACCGGGATTCCGGCAATGAAAGCGGCGGTGCCGTCGATCGGGTCGATGACCCAGACGAATTCGCGATCCAGCCCGTGCGAGCCGAATTCCTCGCCCAATATGCCGTGGTCGGGATAGGCGACCTCGATGCGCTCGCGCAGGCGCTTTTCGATGGCGCGGTCGGTGGCGGTGACGAAGCTCTGGTCGGCCTTGATGTCGATCTTGTGGGCCGTGCGCAAGGCCTCGGAGACGATGGCGCGGCCCTCGTCGGCGAGTTGCTGGGCGAATGACAGGAGTTCGGAAGCGATGGGGTCGGTCATGTCTGTGCTCAATGTGAAAGGATCTGGCCAAGGAATTGCCGCGCGCGTTCGCTCTTCGGCTTCGAAAAGAAGTCCTCGGGCGCGGCGGCCTCGACGATCTCGCCGGCGTCCATGAAAATGATCTTGTCCGCCACGGACCGGGCAAAGCCCATCTCATGGGTGACGCACACCATCGTCATGCCGTCGCGGGCGAGGTCGCTCATCACGTCCAGCACCTCCGAGATCATCTCCGGATCAAGGGCCGATGTCGGTTCGTCGAACAGCATGACCTGCGGGTTCATGCAGAGCGCACGGGCGATCGCCACGCGCTGCTGCTGGCCGCCGGAAAGCTGGCTGGGATACTTGTCGGCCTGGTCGGCGATGCGCACGCGCGTGAGATAGGTCATCGCCGTATCGCGCGCGGCCGCCTTATCCTTCTTGCGCACGAGGCGTTGGGCCAGCATCAGGTTCTTCAGCACCGTCAGATGCGGGAACAGGTTGAAGCTCTGGAACACCATGCCGACCTCGCGGCGCACGGCGATGGAGCTGCGCTCGCCTTCGAGAACGACGTCGTTGACCGTGATGCGGCCACTGTCATGCGTCTCCAATCCGTTGATGCAGCGGATCATCGTCGATTTGCCCGAGCCGGACGGCCCGCATACGACCAACTTCTGCCCCTTGGCGACGGTGAGGCTGACATTCTTCAGCGCCTGGAACGACCCGAATTGCTTGCATACATTGTCCAGAACGATCTGCTCCGGCGGTGTCATGCGGATGCCCCTCTCTTCATGTATTTGCCGAGGTAATCTTCAAGCTTGCCAAAGCCGACCTGGAAGACCCATGCCATGGCCAGGTAGATCAGTGCCGCCGCGATGAAGATCTCGAACGGGGCGAAGGTGTTGGACACGATCGTGCGGGCAACGCCGGTGATATCGAGAAGTGTGACCGTGCTCGCCAGGGCCGTTGCCTTCATCATTGAGATGAACTCATTGCTATAAGCCGGCAAAGCGAGGCGCACGGCGATCGGCGTCACGACATAGATGAAGCGTTGCGGGGCACTCAGGCCAAGCGCTCTCGCCGCCTCGTTGACGCCCTTGTCGACCCCCAGAACGCCGCCCCGCAGGATTTCGGATATGTAGGCGGAGCTGTTGAGCGAGAGCGCGACGACGCAGCAGCCGAAAGGCTCGCGCAGCACCGGCCACAGCACGCTTTCCCGGACGAAGTCGAGTTGCGGCAACCCGTGATAGATGATGAAGATCTGCACCAGGATCGGCGTACCACGCAGGAAGTAGATATAGCCCATGGCCGGCCAGGCGAGGTACCAGCGGCCGCTGATGCGCATCAGCAGGATCAGAACGGCAAGCACCAGGCCAATCGCCGTCGAATAGGCCATCAGCTTGAGCGTAATGCCGAGCCCCGCGGCGGTCTGCGGCAAGCTCGACAGGATGAGGTTGAAGTCGAAGTTCATCGCGCCCTCTCCAAATGGCTGTTCGCATACCGCTCCAGCCACCATGTCAGGATGGTGATGACCGTCGTGATGGCGAGGTAGATCAGCGCCACGGTCATGAACATCAGGAAGGGCTTATGGGTGACGGCGGTCGCCATCTGGCCGACGAAGACGATTTCCTCCAGCCCGACGATCGAGATCAGGGCGGTGTCCTTCATGATCGACAGCATGTGATTGCCAAAGTTCGGCAGCGCGAGCCGCCACATTTGCGGCATGCGCACATAGAAGAAGGTCTGGCCTTTGGTTAGCCCCAGCGCGTGGGCCGCCTCGACCTGGCCGTGCGCCACACCCATGAAGGCGCCCCGGAACGTCTCGGTCATATAGGCTCCGACGATCAGCCCGATCGCGATCGCGCCAGCCCAGAAGGGCGGGACGTCGACGAACTTGATCTGCGGATCGTAGATCTGGGCAATCCGGGTCAGCACCACGGCCGTGCCGAAATAGAACAGCAGCAGAACCACTAGCTCGGGCGTGCCGCGAAAGACGACCGTATAGGCCTTGGCGAGAACCTGCGCCGCCCGATTGCGGGAGAGCTTGGCGCTCGCGCCAAGCAATCCGAAGATGACAGCGAGGACCAGCGAGGCTGTGAAGACCTTCAGGACCATCACGGTCCCGAAGAAGAAATCGTCCCACCAGCCGGAAAGTGCGGCCATGTATCATTCCCCCCGATCATGGCGGACCGGCACGGCCGGACCGCCATCGGCCATGTTCAGTTGATGCCGACGCCCTTCCAGTTCTCGGGACTGATCGAGAAGGGGAAGTATTTGTGGCCGTATTTCTCGAGCGAGCCGTTTTCGATCAGTGTCTTGAGCGCGCCGTTGACGCGCTTGACGAGATCCTCTTGGCCCTTGCGGATCCCGATGCCCACGCCCGTGCCGAAATACTCCTTTTCGTCGATGGCGGGTGAGACGAACTCGAACTTCGCTCCCTGATCAGTACTGAGGAATTCGAGATAGGCTTTCATCGGATTGGTGATGGCGACATCGACACGGCCGTTGCGCAGGTCGAGCAGCATGGCCTGGGCGCCGTCGTAGAGCCGGATATTGGCGCCGGGCAGCTTTGCTTCGATCCACTTCGCGTAGGTGGACGCCCGCTCGACGCCGACCGCGAGGTTCTTGAAGCTGCTCTGTATCGGCTTACCCTTGTCGTCAAAAAGCTTGAGATCCTTCCCCTTCGGACCGAGGAACCGCCCGATCGAGACGCGATAGGGGACCGAAAAGTCCATCTTCTGGAGCCGCTCGTCGGTGATGGACATCGATGCGACGATGAGGTCGAACTTGTTGGTCAGCAGCGCAGGGATCATGCCATCCCATTGCTGACAGACATATTGGAGGTCGGCGCCGATGAGTTCCGCGACGCCCTTTGCGACGTCCACGTCATAGCCGGTCATCTCGCCGCCGGGCGCGCGGAAGTTGAACGGCGCATAGGTGCATTCCATGCCGACCCGCAGCGTCTCCGCCTGGGCAGTCGCTGTCGCGATCGCGCTGACCGCCGCGAACGCTGCCGAAAGAACCAATTTCCTCATCGTCATAGCGGCTCCCCTTCTTTGATTATCGCCGATATTCGAAGTCGTGCCGAAGAGCGTCGCCCCCCGCACACAGCTAGCCGGCATACTATTCCAGCGTTTCCGGCGCGGGTGTTATCCCCCTGAGGGAGGATGGTGCGGGGGTGAGGAGGCTGCGTAGTTTCCCGGCATCGTGCTCGTTTGCCTGGGAGGCCGGTCTTGAAATTCGTGCGCATGCCGATCGAAATTGAAGCGCCAGAGCAGCTCGGATACGATACGATCCGTCGGAATCTGTCAGAAAGTTCGGTCGCCGACCGCAGGTTGGGCGAACTCAACGTCAAGCTGGACGACGTCCTGCTCTGCTATGGCGATCATAAGGGCAGCATCGACCTGAGGGATTCGGTGGCGAGCCTCGGTACCGGTCTCGACGCAGAAGACGTCCTCATCACGGCCGGCGCCTCGGCCGCCCTCTTCATGGTCGCCACCTCGCTTCTGGATAGGGACCAGCATCTCGTCGTGGTGCGCCCGAACTACGCGACGAACATCGAGACGCCGCGCGCGATCGGCTGCGACATCACCTTCATTGATCTCGATTTCGAGTCGGGCTTCCGCCTGGATATCGATCGGATCGAGGCGGCGATCCGGCCCAACACCAGATATGTTTCGGTGACCTATCCGCATAATCCCAGCGGCGTGATGATCTCGGAGGCCGAGCTGCACGCCATCGTCGCCCTCGTCGAAAGGAAGGGCTGCTTCCTCCTGTTCGACGAGACCTATCGTGAGATGACATTCGGCCAGATGCTACCGGTGGCCGCGACGCTCAGCCCCCGCGTGATCAGCGTCTCCTCGCTGTCGAAGACCTATGGCATTCCGGGTATCCGCATCGGCTGGCTGATCTGCCGCGATCCAAAGCTGATGCAGCTCTTTCTTGCCGCCAAGGAGCAGATYGGAATCTCGGGCAGCATGATCGACGAGTATGTCGGCTACATCGCGCTGAGCCAGCGCAGGGACTGGCTCGAGCCCAACAACCTATTGATCCGCAAGGGCTTCGAGCTGGTGAAGGCATGGATCGAACGCGACGAGTTCGTCGAATGKGTCGAGCCCCAAGGCGGCTGTGTTTGCCTGCCGCGGATCAGGCCTGATGTGAAGCTCGATCTGCCGACCTTCTATCATCGTCTTTACAGTGTCCATGGCACCTATGTCGGTGCCGGACGCTGGTTCGAGATGCCGGACAACTATTTCCGCGTCGGTTTTGGCTGGCCGACGCTGACGCAATTGTCTGAGGGCCTGGATGGCATTTCCGCGGCGATCCGCGACGCCAGGGGCTGAGGAAGGCCGGTTCTGCCGCCCGCCGCTGGATCATGCCTGCGGCCGGTGGTCTCGTTCAGCG
>NZ_JBFTRC010000074.1:0-49905 GCF_056399325.1 Allobosea sp. 01N443 | reverse complement strand
CGTCCATGCCGTTGCGCTTGGTCGCATACGGGATGTCGTTCACGGCGCTGTAGTTTTCCAGGAAGCTCCACTCGTAGTCGCCCGGCAGCACCATGGCGCATTTCGACACGCCCTTGGCCTTGATCGCTTCGAGCTGCGGCTCGAGCTCCTGCCAGGTCGCGCCGGGCTTGTCGAAGCCCGCGGCTTTGAAATGGTCGCGGTTGTAGAACAGGATCGGCGTCGAGGAGTTGAACGGCATCGCCTGGAGCTTGCCGTCGATGGCGTAGTAGCTGACGACCGGCGCGATGTATTTCTTGACGTCGATCGGCTGGCCCTGCTGGGCCATCAGTTCGCTGGTCGGGATGATCGCCCCCGAATTGACCATGGTCAGGAAGGAGCGCTCGTTCGACTGCACGATCTCCGGCTGGCGCTTGGCCCGATAGGCGGCGATCGTGCCGTTCAGGACCTCGTCATAGGTGCCCTTGCCGACCGCCTTGACGACATAGTCCTTCTGCGAGTCGTTGAACTTCTTGACCAGCTCGTCGACGCGTTCGCCGAGCGTGCCGCTCATCGCATGCCAGAACTCGATTTCGGTTGCCGCCTGGGCGCAGGACAACCCCGCCAGAAGCATCGCACCCGCACCAGCGAGCGCACCAAAGACAGGTCGCATTCAAAGCCTCCCTCGTCGGTTTATATGAGCATCTGCTCTTGATTGAAGCATATGCTCGCACACTCCGCTTCTATGTCAACCATCGATGACAAAGCGATGACGGCCGCCGGCAATCGGGGGGCACGGGCCGGACATCAGGACGAAGCGGGAGTGACGCGATGGACGCAGGGAGCTGCTGGCCGGCCTCAGAGCGCCAGCAGGGCGCGCGCCGTATCCTCGTCCGTGACGAGGCCATTGATGAGACGACCGCTGAGCGCGGCACGCAGAGGAGCGACCTTGGCGGTACCCTGTCCGATGCAGATCCGCAGCCGGTCGCTGCCGGGCTCCGGCGGCACGGAGGTGACCCGCAGATTGGTACCGCGGTCGAGCAGCCTGCCCTCACCGTCGAAGACCCAGCCGGTAACCTCGCCGACCGCGCCGTGGCGCACCATTTCGAGCAATTCGCTGCGCGTCATGAAACCGTCCCGATAGAGCACGGCGTCCTCGCCGATCTGGCTGATGCCCATTAGCCAGAGATCGGCCTCGCCGGCGATCGCGCGGATACGCCGGATCGCCTCGATCTCGATCAGCTGCGCCCGCTCCTCGGGGCTCGAGACATAGAGCGGCAGCGGCATCGGGAAATGCTGGGCCTTGGTGATCTCGGCGAGCTTGACCAGCGTGTCGAACGGGCTGGCGGAGCCATCCGGCGAGATCGTGCCGACCAGCGAGACGAGCCGGTGCAGCGGGCAGGACATCGGCGACACCCGCTCGATGCTGGCGCGCATCGAACGCCCGGTACCGAGCGCCATGACCAGCGATTTGCGCGAGCGCAGCCAGCGCTCGATCAGCACCCCGCCGAGCGAGGCGACGCCGGCCGCAGCCGTCTCGGCCGAGCCGTCGGAGGGCGCGATCTCGCAGTGCTGCAGCTCGAAACGATCGCGCAGCCGTGCCGCAAGCTCCATGCAGGCGCCGATCGGATGGTTCATCTGGAAGCTGATCAGCCCCTCGCTGCGGCTGAGCGAAACCAGCCGCTGCGCGGCGGGGCGCGAAATGTTCAGGATCCCGGCGATGTCGTCCTGGGTGCGGCCGGCAATGTAGTAGAGCCAGCCGGCGCGGGCGGCATCGTCGAGGCGCGCGCTGTCATTATCGGCCATGACGCCTCAGCCCGCCGTTGCAGGCAGCGCGAGCTCGCGCCAGGCGCCGAGCAACCTGTCGGCGCCGGCCTCGACCAGCGCGCGCCGCTGGTCCAGCACCGCAAAATGACTGCCTGCGGTCAGGCCATAGGCGGTCATTCCCGCCGCCTTGGCGGCAAGCACGCCGCTGACGCTGTCCTCGATGACGAGGCAACGCTCGGGCGCTACGCCGCGCTCGCGCGCCGCAAGCAGGAAGAGGTCGGGCGCGGGCTTGCCGCGCTGGACGCGCGTCGTGCTGAAGATCCGCCCCTCGAACAGATTCCAGAGCTCCACCTTGCGCAGGCAATGCTCGATGCGCTCCTCGTCGCTGGAGGACGCGACGCAATAGTCGACATCGAAGGCCTCGACCGCCTCGCGCACGCCGGCAACGGGTTGCAGCGCCGCGCTGAAGGCGGAGAAGAGCCGCGCCCGCCAGTCCTGCCTGAAACTCTCCGGAGCCGGCCGGCCGGTCATGCGCTCATAATCCTCGACGACTGCGCTGGCGGGGCGCCCGAGATAGCGCCGCATCACCGCTTCCAGATCATAATCCGGGTCCAGTGGCGAGAGAATATCGACCAGGGTGCGGCAGCTGATCGTCTCGCTGTCGACGAGCACGCCGTCGCAGTCGAGGATGATGAGGTCGAAGCGTGGAAGCGGAGCCATGAGACAGCAACAATCTTGAACGGATGCTCCGATCAAGAGCATCCGCTCGCATTCCTGTCAAATCCTGCAACCGCGCCTACTGCAGCGCGCGACTGAATTCAGCGGCGCTCTGCCAATCGTCGTAGCGCTCCCGATAGGCCGCAACGAGATCCCGCTGCGGATTGAAAATCTCGGGGCTTCTCAGGGGTTGGGTACAGATTTCGCCGGAGTTCTCGCCGGTGCAGGCCAAGCGGGCGAGCCGCGCCGCCCCGAAGGCGGCGCCGGTCTCGGTCTGAGGATAGCGATGCAATCTCATGTCCAGGACGCTGGCGAGGATGGAGAGCCACAGGCCCGAACGCGCGCCGCCGCCAATGACCACGGCTTCCATGATCGGCCCGCCCGCGCTTTCCAGCGCCGCCTTGCCGTCCCTGAATGCGAAGGCGACGCCCTCCAGCACCGCCTGCGTCATGGCATTGCGGCCGGTTTCGTGACCGAGACGGGCGAAGCCGCCGCGCATCTGCGGGTCGTTATGGGGCGTGCGCTCGCCGGAGAGATAGGGCGTGAACAACACCGGCGATGGCGCCGTGACGGTCTCGCCGAGCGCCGCCAGCAACTCGGCCTCTGTATGCCCCGTCACGTTCGCCCACCAGTTCAGGCTCGCGGCGGCGGAGAGATGGACCGACATCTGGTGCCAGAGGCCGGGCAAGGCATGGCAGAAGGCATGAACGGCCCTGTCAGCCCGCGGCTCGAAACCGGCGGTGGTACGCCAGAGCACACCGGATGTGCCGAGCGACAGGAAACTCGCCCCGGCGGCGACGGCGCCCAAGCCAACCGCGCCGGCCGCATTATCGCCTGCCCCTCCGGCAAAGAGCGGCGGTGAATCAAAGCCGAGTTCGCGGGCGAGATCCGCGCGCATCCGTCCGGCGGGCTGCGAGCCCTCGACGAGGGCTGGCATCTGGCTGCGATCGAGCCCGGTCGCAGCAAGCATCCTCTGCGACCAGTCGCGGGAACCGACATCGAGCCAGAGCGTGCCTGATGCGTCCGACATCTCCTCGATCGCTTCCCCCGTCAGCACAAGGTGCAGATAGGCCTTCGGCAGCAGGACTTTTCGGATGCGCCGGAAGAGAGCGGGCTCATGCCGGCGGACCCAGAGCAGCTTTGGCGCGGTGAAGCCCGGCATCGCGATGTTGCCGGTGATGGCGCGCGAGGCCGGCTCGGCCGCCTCGAGCGCGGCGCATTCCGCGCTGGCGCGGCCATCATTCCAGAGGATGCAGGGACGCAGCGGCCGGTCGGCCTCGTCCAGGAGTACGGCGCCATGCATCTGCCCTGACAGGCCAATGCCCCTGCAGAGACGAAAGGCGGAGGGCGCAGCGTCCCTCAGGTCGTGCAAGGCGCCCAAGGCGGCGGCGACCCAATCGCCCGGCTCCTGCTCCGACCAGAGCGGCTGCGGACGATGCACGGTGAGCGCGCGCGCCGTATCGGCGACGACGCGTTGTTGCCCGTCGACCAGGATGGCCTTGAGCGACGAGGTGCCGAGATCGATGCCGATGAAGCTCACGTCAGGCGCCACCTCGCCAGTGTCGGACGCCCGTCATGTTTCCACGAGCGCTTCGGTCATCGGACCGGATATCGTGTCCGGTCTGATGATCTAAGCGATCAGGCTCTTCACCATGCCGGGCTCGTTGGCGGCGTGGCGACGAAAGGCGTCGGGCCCGTCGGCAAGCGAGAAGCGGTGGCTGACGACCGCATCGACATCGACCTTGCCCTGCGCGACGAGTTCGATCGCCCGGGGATAGACATGGCCCATGCGCCGCGAGAACTTGATGGTGAGGCCGCGCCGGCGGGCTTCGGCGGCGGGAACGACATAGCTGTCGCCATCGGGAATACCGACGAGCACGACCCGCCCGCCGATGCGCGCGGCGCGAATGGCATCGCGAAAGCCTTCCGGTGCATTGGTGGCCTCGACCACCAGCGGCATGCCCTCGCCCTTCGTCCAGTCCGCGATCTCGGCCACGCTGGCGCCGGCCTTGCTCGCGCCGAGCTTGAGCGCCAGCGCGCGCCGATGCTGCTGCGGATCGCAGGCCAGAATCTCGCCGACGCCGACGGCCCGGAGCACCTGCAGGATCAGGAGCCCGATCGGGCCGCAACCAATCAGCGCGACGCGTTCGAGCAGGCGGGGCTTGGCGAGGTCGACCGCGTGGATCGCGACGCCGAGCGGCTCCAGCATCACGGCATCGCTCGGCGTGAAGCGTTCCGGCACGGGAACGATCTGCGATTTCGGCACCCAGATCCGCTCGGTCATCGCGCCATCATGCGGGGGCGCACCGATGAACACGACCTCGGGGCAGAGATTGGGGTGGCCGTCACGGCAATGCTGGCACTGGCCGCAGGCCTGATTCGGATCGACCGCGACCAGTGCGCCCCGCGCCAGGCCAAGCTCCGGCAGGTCCTCGGTCAGCCAGCCGCTGAACTCGTGGCCCGGCACGAAAGGGGTGGCAATCACGGCCGAACCGATGCCGCCATCCTTGTAATAGTGCAGATCGCTGCCACAGAGGCCGACGGCCGCGACATCCAGCAGGGTTTCACTGGCAGCCCCCTCGCGCAGGTTGAACGGCGCGAAGCGCGCGTCACCCGCGGCGTGAAGAAAGATGGCGTGGGACATTCTGCAACGCACTCCGGCTTCGCTGGGTCTTCTACAAATGTATTTGTGTATTTACATTAGTGAAGGTCAAGGCAAATCCGCAGCGGCAGGCCGCATCGCTGTGCGTTGTCGCAGCAAACGAAAGCGATGTAAGCCCGGTGCAGGAACGCAATCTCGACCGATTCCGCCGCGAAGGGCTGGCGGTCTCGACGCCGCTCTCGCCCTTGGGATGACGCGATGCCGGAGGATCCGCAAACCCAGGTCAGGGCCGCCTGGCTCTATTACATGGAAGGCCTGACCCAGGCGGATATCGCCGACCGGCTGAAAATGACGCGGCTGCGGGTCAACCGCCTGCTGAACGAGGCGCGCAGCAGCGGGCTCGTGAATATCACGATCAATTCGCGGCTGGAGAGCTGCGTCAGGCTGGAACAGGCGCTGGTCGAGGCGTTCGGCCTCAAGGACGCGATCGTCGTGCCGACGCCGAGCGACCCGGCACAGATCTCCGCGCAGATCGGCAAGGCGGCCGGCGAGCTGGTCTCGCAGATCATCGACGAGCATCCCTCGGGCGTCTTCGGCGTCGGCTGGGGCGGGACGCTGCGCGAGACGATCCGGCATGTGCGGGCCGGCCAGTATCGCGACCTGACCGTGACCTCGATGATGGGCGGGCTGACCTATGGCATCGAAATCAACACGTTCGAGATCGCCAGCCATTTCGCCAGGCTCTGGCAGGCGGAGTGCCATTATCTGGCGGCACCGATCTATGCCGGCACGCCGCAATCGCGCGACACCATCCTGGCGCAGGACGTGTTCGAGGCCGCCTTCGCCCGCATCCGCGCGACCGATGTCGCGATCCTCAGCGCCGGTGATCTGAGCGAGCRCTCGCTTTTGGTGCGCTACGGGCTACCCGGCGATGTCGGCCCCAGGGAATTGGCGGAGCATGGTGCGGTCGGCGACATGCTCGGGCAGTTCATCGACGCTGAGGGCAACGCGATCGACCACCCGATCAACCGCCGCGCCATCGCCCTGCCCCTGGACGGCCTGCGCCGCATCCCGACCGTGATCCTGGCATCCGGCGGCACGAACAAGGCCGCGGTGATCGCAGCCGCACTCCGCGCCAGGCTGGCGTCCGTGGTGATCACCGATGAAGACGCCGCCGCGGCGGTGCTGGCGCTGCATCGTGGCTGACGCGTGAGCGCGCGAGGCGCTCATCGCCGCCAGAAGGGCTTGGCGATCTCGGCCTCGACCTGCCATGTCGTCAGGCCGATATCCCTGATCAGACGCGGATTCTCCTGCAGGTTCCGCGCGAGCTGCCAGCGGAAGCGCAGCCGCCAGCGCCAGGTCGTGAGAATGCTGCGCAGGCTCGCCAGACTGGACTGCAAACGCGACATGCCCGGCGGCGCGGCCCGGTGCGGGACTGAGGCAAGGGTACAAGATCCGTCCATGACAACCTCCATCCGGTTTGAGGGGTCGGGAGCCCTCGGCCTGAATGAGGTTGAAGACTGCGGGAGACGAGCAGCGTCGTACTTAAGCCAGCCCAAATAGTTCCAAAAACTTCCAAACGGGCTATAAATGCGCCGCATGCAGGGATCGCGCTTTGCCTTTGGTCCGTTCGTGCTTGATTCAGGTGCGGGAACGCTGCTTCGCAACGATGTCCCCGTTGCCCTTGGCCAGCGCGGGCTGAAACTGCTTGCGGCGCTCGTCGAGCGGCCCGGCGAAATCCTGGAGAAGGCCGCGCTGATGGATGCGGCCTGGCCGGGTACGGCCGTCGAGGAAGGCAATCTCACCGTCCAGATCGCGCAGTTGCGGAAGCTGCTGGGCCCGGGCGCCGATAGCGGCGAATGGATCGTGACCGTTCCGCGCGTCGGTTACCGCTTCACGGGGGCGATCGAACAGCTTGACGGCGCGAGGCGCGCCCCTTTGGCGCTGCCCGGGAAACCCTCGATCGCCGTTCTGCCCTTCGTCAATCTCAGCACCGATCCCGAGCAGGAATCCTTCGCCGATGGCTTGACCGAAGACCTGATCACCGACCTGTCCCGCAATGCCGGCCTGTTCGTCATCGCCCGCAACTCGGCCTTTGCCTATAAGGGCAAGGCGATGGATGTGCGCGCGATCGCAAGCGATCTTGGCGTGCGCTACCTGCTGGAGGGCAGCGCCAGACGCGCCGCGGGCCGCGTGCGCATCAACGCACAGCTGGTCGACGCGGTGAGCAGCGAACATCTCTGGGCGGAGCGCTTCGATCGCAGCCTGGAGGATATCTTTGCCGTCCAGGACGAGGTCACCGGCAAGATCGTCGAGGCCCTGCTCGGCCGGCTCAGCGCCCCGCCGCCGCGCAACCGGCCCAAAAACCTCGAGGCCTATGACCTCTGCGTGCGGGCGCGCAAGCTGATCGATGAATCCCCGCAGACGGCGCGGGAAGCGCATCTGATGCTGACGCGCGCGGTTTCGCTCGATCCGGACTACGCCGAGGCCTATCGCTGGCTGGCCATGAACCACTGGATGGGCTGGGTGCATTGGGGCGAGCCGATGGAACCCGCCCGCAGCACCGGCCTGGCCCTGGCGCGCAAGGCGGTGGCGATCGACCCCAATGATGCCGGCTGCCGCTGGGTCCTGGCCTATCTGCTGGCCTATGACCGCAGCTTCGCCGAGGCGGATGCGGAATTCGCCCGGGCGATCGAACTCGACCCGAACGAGGCCGATATCTTTGCGACATTATCCGACATCGCGGTCCTCGCCGGGCGGACCGAGGACGGCCTCGCGCATATCGGCAAGGCGTTCCGGTTGAACCCGTATCCGGCGGGCTGGTACTATCTGACGCTCGGCCAGGCGCAATATGCAGCGGGCGACTACGAAGCCGCCGTCGAGACGCTGCGCAAGGACGAGACCTATCGCACGAGCTCACGCCGCTTCCTGGCGGCAAGCCTGGCCCAGCTCGGCCGGCTCGACGAGGCCGGCTCCGAGGCCGCGCTGTTCCTCGTCGGCAATCCGCATTTCACGACCAGGCACTGGGCCGCGACGGAGCCCTTCCGCGACGCCCGGACGCTCGCGCATTTCGTTGATGGCTTCCGCAAGGCCGGTCTGCCCTGACGTCGCTGGCGTGCACCGTTCCTGCGCCCTATTCCTCACGCCCCGGGGCGTCGCGATCGCGCTCGTAGCGTCTCGCAAGCGGAAAGGGCGGCAACCAGGATTCGCGCCGGATGATCCAGCTTTCATAGGTCGGCATCAGCTGGTCCGGGGCATCGAGCGAGCCCAGATTGACTTCGATTTCATCGCCGCTGCGTCCGAACAGGGGCGAACCGCAACGGGGGCAGAAGAAGCGCCCGCGATAGTCGCGGGTTTCGCCCTCGACCGTCACCGCATCCTCAGGAAACACCGCGGACGCATGGAACAGGGCGCCATGATATTTGCGGCAGTCGAGACAATGGCAGAGGCCGACGCGGTAGGGGCGGCCCGAGGCCACGATCCGGACATTGCCGCACCGACAGCCGCCCGTGAAACGGTCCATGCTGCGTCTCCTCGCGAGGTCAAGCCGCCGGAATGGTTACAGCGATCCCTGGGAAGCGTCCATGCGAGTGGGGCTCAGGCGCCCCTGATCGCCTCCAGGAGCTCCTCATGGATCAACCCGTTCGAGACGACCTTCTCCAGGTCCTCGTCGCGTGAATCCTGTCCGCCGACCGTCGTGACCTTGCCGCCGGCCGCGCGCACCAGCGGCATGGCGGCGGCGTGCGAGACGATGTCGGCCTTCAGCCCGATGAAGGCATCGAGCCGGCCTGCCGCCACCAGCGACATTTCAAGCCCGCCGGAGACGATGACGCGCACGCCGCGGCAGAGGCCCGACAGCCGCCGGATGACGGCGCAGGTCCGCTCCGTATCCTCAATCGAATAATGCGAGGTCAGGCAGATCGAGACGACCGCGTCGGCAAGGCTCTTGGTCCGGGAGACGGCGGCAGGCTCTCCATTGATGCTCGCGACGGAACCTTCGGCATAGCGCGCGACCAGCCCGGCGAGCGGGGCATGGGTCAGGCCGAGCACGGTGCGGCCCTCTTCCTGATAGGCGAGCGTCACCGAGAACCAGGGCAGGCCGCCGGCATAGTTCACCGTGCCGTCGAGCGGGTCGATGATCCAGCAGGGCGCGTCGGACGCGCCGGAGAAGCCGGCCTCCTCGGAGAGGATCGCCGCCTCCGGCGTCAACCGGCGCAGGCCCGCGATGACGAGACGCTCCGAGGCGAGATCGGCGGCGGTGACGACATCGCGCAATTCCTTGCGCGTCACGGAAAGCTGCTCGCCCTGCATCGCGACCAAGAGATCGGCGGCCTCGCGCGCCAGCGCGCCGGCCTGTTCGAGAAGGGAAATCAGGCGCTGGTCAGACATGGGCTGCCACCGCCTGCTGCTTGCCGGGATAGGCGGGGTCGAGCACGAAGGGCCGGCGCGGGCCGAAATCGCCGATCGGCTGGAGATGGCTGACCAGGCCGGTCTCCGGTTTCCAGACATGGATCGCGAGCGCGGGCGGCTCCATGACGAACCAGTTCTCCGTGCCCGGGCACAGGTCGAGCGCGACCTGATGGGCGGTGCCCGGCGCGACAAAGCCGATCGTGCCGGCGAAACGAAGCTGGATCGGGCGATGGTAATGGCCGCAAAGCACCCGCTCGATCTCGGGATGACGGGCGATCAGCGCGACAAAACCCGGCGAGACCCGGCAGGGCATGATGTCCATGCCGTCGACGCCGACCGCGAAGGGCGGGTGATGCATGAAGATCAGCGTCGGGCGGCCGCGCCCCTCGGCAAGGCGCTCAGCGAGCCAGGCCTCGCGCTCGGCACAGATCTCGCCGCCATCCTCGCCGGGAATGACCGTATCGAGCCCGATCAGCCGGACCGGGAAGTCCTCGATTACGTAGTGCAGGAAGCCGCTCTTCGGCAGGTAAGAACCGCCCTCCCCGAGCACGGAAGMGAAGACCTCGCGCCGGTCATGGTTGCCGGGCACGGCATAGACCGGCATCGGCAGCCGCGCGAGCTCGGCGCGGACGATCTCGTATTCCTCCGGCAGCCCGCAATCGCAGAGATCGCCGGTGACGAGCACGCAATCCGGCCGGGGCTCCAGCGCCAGCACCGCGTCGATCGCCCGTCGCGTCGCAGCATTGGTGTCGACGATGCCATAGGCCGGCTGGCCATGCGGGCGCACATGGAAGTCGCTGAGCTGGGCGATGATCATGAGGGCTCCGTAGGGCCAGGCAAGGATGATCGAAAGGATTTGCCGCCCGGCTGGCGCCGGGCGGCGTGGAGCGAAGCGTCAGGCGCGCCTGTTCACTTCATCAGCGCTTCGGTCTCGGAGACGATGCGCTCGATGCCGGCCTTGGGCTGGATGTCGCCGCGCATCACGCCGGAGATCACCTCGCGCTGTTGGCGCCAGATGCGGACCGAGTTGCCGCCGGGATAGCCTTCCCAGGGAGCAGCGCGCTGGACCTGGCCGTTGATCGTCCGGAAATTGGCGTTGTCCTTGTAGAACGGACCGAGATACGCGTCCCCGCCGGCGCGCAGGTTGGTCGGCATGTAGCCGGCGGTCTCGACGACGATCTTCTGGGCCTCGGGGCCGGTCACGAACTTGATGAATTCCCAGGCCGCCTTCTGCTTGGCTGAATCCTTCGCCGTGATCAGCGCGGCGTTGCCGCCGGTCGGCAGCTTGCCCTTGGCCTTGTCATCGACCGGGAAGAGCGCGGTCTTCAGGGTGAAGCGGTCGCCGATCAGGTCGGTGACCTGGCGCAGCCGTGCCGGCGTGTCGAAGAAGATGCCGATCTTGCCGGCGATGAACTGCTGGCGCGACTGGTCCCAGTCGATCACCGGCATGCCGCCTTCCGTGACGAGACTGCGCAGCAGGCCCAGCGTCTTCTCGCCCACCTCGCCGCCGAAGGCGACTTTCTTGCCGTCGGGCGACAGCATGGAATGGCCGCCCTGCAGGATCACGCCGCGCCAGAGCCAGTCGTCGGGCCAGTCATGGATATTGTAGGCGAGACCGGCGGTGTCGCCGCTACGGATCTTTTTGGCGAGCGCAACCACCTCGGCCCAGGTGTCGGGCAGTTTGTCGGGGTCGCCGCCCGCCTTCTTCACCAGCTCGGCATTGACATACATCAGCGGTGTCGAGGCGTTGAAAGCAAGGCCAGCCTGCTTGCCGCCGACCTGGCCGAGCGCGAGCAGCGCGTCGGAGTAATTCGCCTTGCGCCAGTCTTCCGGCTCCCCCTTCAGCAGCGGGGCGAGATCGACGACCTGCTTGCGCTTGTCGAGCGTCTCGACCAGTTCGCTCAAGAGATGGAAGCCGGAATAATAGACATCCGGCAGCTGGTTGGTGACGGACTGACGCAGCATCGCCTGATGCCCCTCGTCATAGCTCGCCGCCGGCGCGCGGAAATTGATCTTGATCTTGGGGTGCGCCTTCATGAATTCCGCGGCTATCGGCTCGTGGAACTTGGCGAAGGCCGGGAAGGCATAGAGCACGTCGAGCGTGACATCCTGGGCGCGGACGGCCGTGGATGCGACGAGGGCGAGCGCTGCCGCAGCAAGCGCCTTGCCAAAGGGTTTCATGTTTGATCTCCGTGACATGGACAGCGAAGCTGCCGGGTTGAATCGATGCGTCAGGCCTGAGCGTCTTGCGGTTGGAGCTTGGCAGTGCCGGTCCTTGTCGGAGCCTGCCTACTTCACCCCGGTCATCGTGATGCCGTCGATAAACCTCCGTCTGGCGATGAGGAAAGCGAGGACGAGCGGCGCGGTCAGGATCGTCGYCGCGGCAGTGAGCGCGCCGTAATTCGAGCCGGTCTCGGCATCGGCGAAGAACATCATCCCGAGCGGCGGCGGGGCGAGCTTGGCATCGGAAATGACGATCAGCGGCCAGTACAGGTCGTTCCAGTGCGCCACCGCCGAGAAGACCGAGAAGGCGGCGATGGCCGGCCAGGCGCTTGGCGTCACGATGCGCCAGACGATCTCGAACTCGCTCATGCCGTCGAGCCTTGCCGCGTTGATGATGTCGTCCGGGAAGCTGCGGAAGAACTGGCGGAACAGGAAGATGGCGAAGACCGAGAGGAAGAACGGCACCATCATCGAGAAATAGGTGTTGAGCAGGCCGAGCTGGGCGAGCGCGATATAGAGCGGCATGGCCGGCACCTGCACGGGGATGCAGAGCCCGAGCAGCACCAGGACGAAGAGCGCGTTGCGGCCGGGAAAGTTCAGCTTCGCCAGGGCATAGGCGCAGGGAATGGCCACCAGCAGTTGCACGACGAGGATGCCGGCGCAGAGGATGACGCCGTTCAGCGCGAAGCGGAGCAGCGGCGCCTTCTCCATCGCGAAACCGTAATTCTGCAGGCCGTAGAACTGCTTTGGCCAGAGCGAGATCTCGGCGCTGAAGATCTCGGCCGGCGGCTTGATCGAGGTCACCAGCATCCAGATGAAGGGCGCCAGCATGAAGATGGCGCCCGCGATCAGCACGCCATGGACCAGGGCGAGCGAAAGGAAACGGCGCAGCACCGAATGCACGGGCGTGACGGCGGCGGGGGCAAGCGCAGGAGCGGCCATCAGTAATGCACCTTCTTGTCCAGCGCGAAGGTCTGCACGGCCGAGAAGACGAGGATGAAGGCGAGGAAGATGAAGGTCAGCGCCGCGGCATAGCCGGTGTGGAAATACTGAAAGCCTTCGAGATAGATGTTGTAGAGCAGCACCTCGGTGGAGCCGACCGGGCCACCGCGCGTCATCACCGCCACCGTGTCAAAAATCTTGAAGGCGGTGATCATCGTGGTGACGAGCACGAACATCGTTGTCGGCCCGAGCAGCGGCCAGGTGATGGTAAGGAAGCGGTCGATGCCGCTGGAGCAGCCATCGATATCGGCCGCCTCGTAGAGATCGCGCGGGATCGCGGTCAGCCCGGCGAGGAACAGGATCATGTTGAAGCCGAGCAGCTGCCAGATGCCGATCACGGCCAGCGTCGCCAGCGCCGTCGATGGCTCGCTCAGGAAGGCGACCGGCGCAAAGCCGAGCCATTTCAGGAGACCATTGACCGGGCCGAGCGAGGGGTGGAGCAGGAACTGCCAGACGGTCGCCATCGCGATCAGCGTCGAGGTCACCGGCAGGAAATAGATCACCTCGTAGAAGGACCGGCTGCGGCGGCGCCGATGCACCATGACCGCGATCAGCAGCGCGCCGAAGACGCCGCCCGGCACGACGATCGCGACATAGAGCAAGGTGTTGACGACAGAGCGCCGGATGATCGGATCGGCCAGCGCCTTCTGGAAATTGGCGAGGCCGACCCAGTCCATGTCGACGCCGCCGAACTCGTAATTCGTCAGGCTGAGCAGCATCAGCACCGCAAGCGGCAGCAGGATCGTCAGCAGCAGCAGGATGAAGGCCGGCAGCGCGAAGCCGAGCCCGGTCAGCCGCTCGATCAAGGCCCGCCGGCGGGCGACTGGCGCGAAAGCGGCGGGCGATGAGAGGGCAAGCGTCATGCTCAGGCCCTCAGCGGCACGACGGAGGCGCCGCCCTGCCCGCGCGGCTCGAGCCTGTCGCCGTCGGCATCGAAGATATGGCTCGCCGCTTCATCGAAGCCGAGCGTGACCTCGGCCGCCTCGTTGACGCCGGCGGCGACCGCKGGGCTCGCGCGCATGGTGACGCCCGGTGCATCGCGCCCGGCGAGATCGAAATGCAGGATATATTCGGAGCCGAGATTCTCCTTGCGCCTGAGCCGCGCCGAGAACCAGGCGCGGCCTGCGCCGGCCGGCTCGCCATGGATAAGCGTCAGCGCCTCCGCGCGGATGCCGAGGGTGACCGCCTGCCCCGCCGCCGGCGCCACCGCAAGCGCCATTGGCCGGCCAAACAATTCGAGGCGGCCTGCAGTGCCGACCGTCGCGGGCAGGAGGTTGATCGCCGGGCTGCCGATGAACTGCGCGACCTTGAGCGAGGCCGGTTTCTCATAGAGCTGCGAAGGCGTGCCGAGCTGCAGAATCTCGCCTGAATCCATCATCGCGACGCGGTCCGACATCGTCATCGCCTCGACCTGGTCATGCGTGACATAGATGAAGGTCGCGCCCAGGCGCTTGTGCAGCTCCGCCAGCTCGGTGCGCATATGGACGCGCAGCTTGGCGTCGAGATTGGACAGAGGCTCGTCCATCAGGAAGACATCGGGGCTGCGCACCATGGCGCGCCCGAGCGCAACGCGCTGGCGCTGGCCGCCCGAGAGCTGGGCCGGCTTGCGGTCGAGCAGATGGCCGAGCTGGAGCTGGGTCGCGACCGCGTCGACATCCGTCATGATGCCGGCCATGGCCTTGCGCCGCTGGCCCGAGAGCAGGCGGAGCAGCGGCAGGCGCTGCCAGAGTTTCAGCCGCGCCATCATCAGCGGCAGCGCGATATTCGCCCGCACGCTCATATGCGGATAGAGCGCATAGGACTGGAACACCATCGCGACGCGCCGCTCATGCGGGCGCAGATGATCCACGCTGGCCCCGCCAATGGCGACGCTGCCGGAATCCTGCTGTTCCAGCCCGGCGATGATCCGGATCAGGGTCGATTTTCCGCAGCCGGAGGGGCCGACCAGCGTCAGGAATTCGCCATCGGCAATGTCGAGTTCGACCCCGCCGAGCACCTGTGTCGGCCCAAACGCCTTGGCGATGGAAGACAGTGCGACTGTGGCCATGTCGTTCGCCTCTTGAACTGTGAGGGATGGCGGGGCGGTGTCGAACGCGGCCGCGAGGCGCGGCCGACGGCGTCGTCAGGCGGCGCGCGGCGGGTAGACCTCGTGGATCACATCGTCGATCCAGAGCGTTGTCAGCGCGGGAATCTCATGGATCGCGGCGGTGAAATCCCGACCGTCGAAGCTATAAGTGACGGCGCCGAGCGTGCTTGAACCGGCCATGCCGGGCTGCAATTCGGGGCCGACGACGAAGCCCGAGGACGGCCCCCAGATGTAGCGCGTGCCATCGATCATGAAATCATGGGCCCGGTGCAGATGGCCGCTGGCGACGAAGGCGACGTCATGCCTCCGCACGAGATCGAGCAGATGGGCCCGGGGCCTCGGCGGCACGCTCCAATAGCCCTTGTCGCCTTCATCCGGCGTCTCGACGAAGAGCGGCCGGTGCAGGAACCAGCCGAGACGGCGCCCCTCGGCCTCGGCGATCTCGCGCTCGAGCCAGGCGAGCTGGCGCTCCTCATCCGCCTCGTCGCTGCCGAACAGCATGGAATTCAGGCCGATCAGCCTGAAGCCCTCGATATCGCGGCTCCAGAAATCCGCGCCGAGATGGCTGCGCCAGCGCGCGAGACGCTCTGCATTGACCGGCTGATGCGGATGCCAGGCCTCGCCGACATCATGATTGCCGGGAATGCTCAGCACCGGCAAGCCGAGCCCGTCCAGCAATTCGCGGCAATGGCGCATATCCTCGTCGACATCGGCGCCATCGACCGTGACATCCCCGGTATGAATGACGAGGTCCGGCCCCTGCCCCGCCAGCCAGGCTCTCAGCGGCTCCCAGTTGCAGGCAAAATGCGGCTTGCCCGGGCTGAGATGGGTGTCGGAAATCTGCACGAGCCGCTGCATGGTCCCCTCCCAAAGGGCGCTCCCGGTAGGAAGCGGCCTGCCGCCGTCAGATGCAGGGCAGTGCTTTTGCAGTGGATCATACAAATGAATGTTTTATGACACAAATGTATTTTGCGAGATGACGTGGCTTGCCGCGCGGGCGTTGTGCACCGGGCTGGAGGCGCTCGGTCACCGCAGGTTCGGCCGGCTGAGGGGGGGATCAGAGGGTGGCGCCGACCACGCGCCCCTCAGCGGCGCCTGCGCCGGACCGAACGCCCGGCCTTGATCTCTAGCCTACGGAACCGCACGCCTCGCCCACGCCAGAGATCGCCCACGCGGCGCGGGGACGAGCCGCCTTGCCCTCTCCGTTCGCAGGCGTTCGACTTTGCAGCCACACCCGTCCGTATTGCGTCAAGTTCCAACATTCGGCGCCTGTTGCTGAGCGGACATTCGCCGCAACATTGGAGCCAAGGGCACCTTACCAAATCGCAATCCGGACCCAGACCGAAACCGATGAAGGACGAAGCTTCAATGCACGGTGCTTGAGAGCAGCTTGCGGGGCAGCGAGCTCATTCTCCTGCAGCCATCGGTTTCGACTACGATGGTTTCGCTGAATCCCAGGCCGCCGGCCGTCACATACATGTGAAAGACCATGCCCTCTTCGAGTCTCCAGCGCGCGTTCGGCAGGAACACGCGAGAGAAGTCGCTGGGCCGCGGGGTGCGGGCGTAGAGGCCGAGCGTGTAGCCGGTGACGTTATCGTAGGCAGGACGCAAACCCTCACGAAGCACGGCTTCACGCAGCACGGCATCGATCTCGCAGGCCAGGGCGCCCGGACGCATGGCTGCGAACTGCTCGTCCTGGAGCGCGACCAGACGCTCGGCGAGCAGTGAAAGTCCACGCTCGTCCCCGCCGATAAGCACCGGACGCATCAGTCGGGCGCCGTAATTGCGCAGTTTCGGGATCAGTTCGACATGGAGGATGTCGCTCTCGCCGAGCGGCTGCGCCGTCATCACGCCGTGCAGGAATTCGTGGTCGCCAATGCCGGGCAGGATCGGGCCGGTTTCGCCTGTATCGGCGCCGTTCTCGAGAAAGCAGGCAGCGGCGACGGCTGAGGCTGCCCTTGGCGAAAGCCCGGGCCGCGCCCTTTCCGCGATTGACCTCATCGCCTTGTCGGCGATGCTGGCGGCCTGGCCGATCTGGTTGATCTCGGCCGGCGACTTCACGGCCCGGAGCAGGTCGCTCGCCTGCGGCAGGTCGACAAAGCGAGCCTGCGGCAGAAGCGCCGCGAACCGGTCGCGCGTCGCGGCCGTAAAGCCATAGGAGAGATGATCGGCGCCGATCCGCGCGTTGCCGAGGCCCCGTCGACGGATTTCATCGGCCATCACGGCGTGGGGCTCAGCCGTATCGGGAAACCAACAGGCGGCGCGGCAGGGCCCGGCGTCGAGCTCCCGCAGGACGAACCACGGCTCGCCCTCGAGCGGCAGGAAAGCCGCGCGATACATTGTCTCCGAGACCGTGAAGCCTGTCAGCCATGCCAGGCATTCGGCATGGTCGACCAGCAGAAGCTCCGCGCCGACTTCCGCCATCGCGGCGCGGGCACGCGCCACCCGCCCCGCAAATTCCTCGCGCGAGAAGAGCGGGCTCACGCCACCTCGCAGATATCCAGGATGGTCAGCATGTAGATGCGGACCATGTCGAGGAAGTCGCGGATCTCGACGCGCTCGTCGGGCATGGTGTTGTAGCGCCCGCCGGGCCCGCAGACGATGCCTTCCATACCGGCTTCGGCATAGAGATGGCCGGCATCGGTGCCGAAGAAGCCCGGCGGCTTGATCGCGCCGGTCGGCTGCTTTTCGCCGCGCACCGCCTCATAGGCCGCATTGACCGTCTTGACGATGCGCGCGTCCCTGGCGACCTCGAAGGCCGGCATCGACTGGTGGCCTTCCTTCTTCTCGATGCGGATCGTGGTCTTCAGGCCGGGGAAGCGGGCCTCCAGCGCGGCGAGCTCGCGCTGCATGTCGGCGAGCGCGCCTTCTTGCGTCTGGCCGGGCGCATAGCGGCCGGAACCCTTGAGCTTGCAATAGTCGGCGACCTGCGGCGCGCGCCACTCGTGCAGTTCCTTGCCGAGCGCGCCATGGACGACGCCGACATGGACGCGGTTGATCGATTCATGCTCGGCGGTCAGAGCGCCGGAGAAGGTCATGCCGTTCAGCCGCGGGATCAGGTCGCAGGCCGCCATGACCGCGTCGACCGCCTGCTCGCGCTTCGAGAGATGGCGCGTGTTGCCGACGAGTTCGATGACGAAGGAGAAGGCGCAGGCGTGCATGGTCACGGCCTGCACGTCGGTCGGCTCGCTGTTGACGAAATAGTCGGCGCGGATGCCGCTGCGGATCGCAGCGACGGTGCCGACCCCGCCCTGAAGCTCGCCGACGACATAAGTCAGGACGACGTCGCCCTTCAGCTTCACGCCGGCATCGAGCAGCGTCTTCACCGCGCAATAGGAGGCCGCGTCGCCCGCCTTCATGTTGGATACGCCGATGCCGTAGATGAACTCGTCGTCGACGAGCCCGCCCCAGGGATCGACCGTCCAGCCCTCGGTTGCCGGGTTGGTGTCGAGATGGCCGTTGAACATCAGGCTCTTGCCGCCGCCTGTCCCCTTYCAGCGCCCGATGGCATTGGCGCGGCGGCCCTCATCGAAGGCCTGCGCCTCCGCCTCGATGCCCATCGCCTTCATCTGGTCGACGACATGATGGACGAGCGCCCGCTCGCCGTCGGTCTCGGAATAGCTCTTGTGCCTCGCCCAGTCTGAGAGGAGCGCGAGGCAGGCCTTCTCATCGAGGGAATGGATCAGGTCGCGGGGATTCATCGTCAGGGCCTCGAATGTCAGGCTGCCGCCGCGGCCGGAGCCGGCACGGCGTCGAGCAGGGAGCGGGTATAGGGGTGGAGGGTTCCGTCGGTCAGCGCGGTGACATCGACGAGGTCGACGAGGTCGCCGCGATACATCACCGCGACCCGGTGAGCGATCTGCCGCACCAGGTTGAGATCGTGGGTGATGAAGAGATAGGCCGTGCCGAAGCGCTTCTGCAGGTCGACCAGGAGCTCGACCACCGAGGCCTGCACGGAGACATCGAGCGCCGAGGTGATCTCGTCGCAGATCACGAGTTTTGGCTTCGAGGCGAAGGCGCGCGCGATCGCGACGCGCTGCTTCTCGCCGCCGGAAAGCTGATGCGGATAACGGTCCGCGAAAGCGGCCGGCAGCCTGACCTGCTCCAGCAGTTCGCCGATAGCAGCCGCATCCTTGCGCGCGCCCGGCTCGCCATAGAGTTCGAGCGGCCGCGACAGGATCTCGCGAATGCGCTGGCGCGGATTGAGCGAGGAATCCGGATGCTGGAAGATGATCTGGACGTCGCGGCGATAGGCGCGGTCCATGTCGTGGAGCCCCGCGATCCGGYGCCCGGCGAAGCGGATCTCGCCCTCGAAGCGGTTGAGGCCGGTCATCGCCCTGGCGAGCGTCGACTTGCCCGAACCGGACTCGCCGACGATGCCGAGGATCTCGCCCGGCATCACCGAGAGGCTGACCTCGCGATTGCCGGTGAACTGAGTGTTGGCGCGCCCGAGCAGCCGGCCGAGAAAGGGTTTGCGGCCGTAATGGACGCTGACCTTCTCGACCTCGACCAGCGGCGTGCCGGCGGCAGGCTTCGCCGTCTCGACGAGGCGGTGGTCGGGCCGGGGCACGGCGGCGAGCAGCTTTTGCGTATAGGCGTCGCGCGGGCGGGCGAAGACTTCGCCGACCGCGCCCTGCTCGACGATCTTGCCGCGATGGATCACCGCGACCTTGGTCGCGATCTGCGAGACGAGCGCGAGATCATGCGAGATATAGAGCGAGGCGACGCCGGTCTCAGCCTGCAGTTCCTTGAACAGGTCGAGGATCTGGCGGGCCGTGATCACGTCGAGCGCCGTCGTCGGTTCGTCGAAGATGATGCATTCCGGCTGGCAGGCGAAGGCGGTCGCGATGACGACGCGCTGCTTCTCGCCACCCGAGGCCTCGTGCGGATAGCGTCGCATCATCTGGCCGGGCACCTTCAGGCCGACATGGGCGAGACGCTCCTCGCCCTCGGCCCAGGCCTGCCTGGGCGTCAGGCCGCGATGGCGCACCAGCACCTCGGCCAGTTGCGTACCAAGCGAGAGCGTCGGGTTAAGCGAGGTGCTCGGATCCTGGAAGACCATGCCGATGCGCTTGCCGCGGATCGCCTCGATCTCGTCTTCCGAGACCTTCAGCAGATCCTGCCCGGTCAGCCGGATGGCACCGGCCTCGCGCGCGCTCTTCGGCAGGTGGCGCATGATCGCCCAGGCGAGCGAGGTCTTGCCCGAGCCGGATTCGCCGACGAGGCCGAGCACCTCGCCCCGGGCGATGGAGAGCGTCACGTCGTCGAGCGCGCGGGTAAAGCCCGCAGGCGTCGCGTAGTCGAGGCCGTAGCCGGCAATGTCGAGGATCGGGGTCGCCATCACCTCAGCTCCTCGGGTTCAGCGCGTCGCGCAAGCCATCGCCGAGCAGGTTGAAACCGATCGCGACCAGCGCGACGGCAAGGCTCGGCCACAGGATCATCCAGGGGCTCAGATGCATGAAGCGGCGGGCCTCCGCGACCATCAGCCCCCATTCCGAGGCCGGTGGCTGGGCGCCGAGCCCAAGGAAGGAGAGCGTCGCAAACAGCATCACCGCGAAGGCGACGCGGATCGTCATCTCGACGACGATCGGGGCGACGACATTCGGCAGCATCTCGCGCCCGACGATATAGGCGGCGCTCTCGCCGCGCGCGATGGCGGCGTTGACATAGTCCTGCTTGCGCACGGCGAGCGCGACCGAGCGTGTCACCCGCGCCATGCCGGGCGCGAAGGCGAGCGCGATGGCGAGAAGTGCGTTCATGCTGCTCTTGCCGAGCAGGTTCACGATCAGCAGCGCCAGCAGCAGGCTCGGGATCGACATGATGGCATCGACAGTGCGCATGATCGCCTCGTCGCTGCGCCCGCCGAGAAAGGCCGAGACCGTGCCGACCACGGCGCCGACCAGCGTGCCGAGCGCAGTTGCGATCACCGCCATGACGACCGTGGCGCGTGCCCCATGCAGCAGGCGGCTCAGGATATCGCGGCCATACTGGTCGGTTCCGAGCCAGAACTGCGCGCTCGGCGGCTTGTAGCGCATCAGCGGCGCCATCTTCTCGGGGTCGTAGGGCGCAAACCACGGCCCGACGATAACGGCGAGCAGGATCAGGCCGACGATGATCAGGCCGAGCGCACCTTGCGGCGAACGCAGCATCCGCTTGAGGATCTCAATCATACTGGATCCTCCGGTCGAGCCAGGCATAGGCGATGTCGGCGAGGAAATTGGCGACGGCGTAGGTCGTCGCAAGGATCAGCGCGCCGGCCTGGATGGATGGCAGGTCGCGCGCCTGGATCGCGACGATGAGCTGGCGCCCGATGCCCGGCAGCGCAAAAATCTCCTCGACGACGATGACGCCGCCGAGCAGATAGCCGACATCGAGCGCGACGATGGTGATGGTCGGCAGCAGCGCATTGCGCAGCGCGTGCTTGAACAGCACTTGCCGCTTCGACAGGCCCTTGAGGCGCGCTGCGCGGATATAGTCGGAATGCAGCACATCGACCAGTTCGGAGCGCACCATGCGCGAGACATGGGCGATCAGGATCAGCGAGACGGTCAGCACCGGCAGGACGAGATGCCTGAGGCCGCGCAGCGGATCCTCGGTCAGCGGCACATAGCCCGTCGCCGGCAGCCATTGCAGCCAATCCGCCAGCACCAGCACGACGAGCGTGGCGGTGACGAATTCCGGAAGCGAAACACCGACATAGGAGAGAAAGCTCACCCCCAGATCGGCGGCCCGGCCGCGTCGCACCGCCGCGATAATGCCGAGCGGGATCGCCAGCACCAGCATCAGCACGATCGAGAACAGCGCCAGCAGCAGCGAGCGCCCGAGCGCCTCGAGCATTGCGGGCGCAACCGGCTGGCCGGTGCGCATCGAGAGGCCGAAATCGCCGTGCAGGACGCCTGCGAGCCAGTGCAGGTACTGCAGCCAGATCGGGTCGTTCAGCCCCATCTTGACGCGCAGCGCCGCGAGCGCATCCGGCGTCGCGTTCTCACCCAGCATCATGACCGCAGCATCCGCCGGCAGGATCTGGGTGATCGCGAAGACGATCAGCGACACGACCAGCAGCGTGTAGCCTATCAGCAGGATCCTTTTGAGGATATAGGCGGGCGACACGCGCTTATGCCTCGCTTTTCGCTTGGAGCCGGATCCGATCAGATTGAATCAATCTGATCGGTGAAGCCGTCTCTCGCTTTGGAACGGGCTCAGCCGCGCTTCGGCGCGTTGGCGCCGAGCGAGACGAAATCCAGCCGGAAGACGGCGCCGCGCGGATGCAGCTGGTAGCCCTGTACCCAATCGCGCTGTCCGCCGAGCAGGTCGAAGAAAGCGGGAATGATCGAGGGCACCTCGTCATACATCAGCTTCTGCGCCTGCGCGTAGAGCGCGCGGCGCTTGGTCTCGTCGACCGTGGCGCGCGCCTCGAAGATCAGCTTGTCGAAGGCGGTATTGTTCCAGCGCGTCTCGTTCCAGGCAGCGTTCGAGGTGTAGAGCAGCGAGAAGATGGCGTCGGCCGTCGCCTGCATGTTGTAGAAGCCGACATAGAACGAGCCCTTCTTCCAGACCTGGTCGAGATAGGTCGCGTGCGGCATAGTCTCGACCTTGATGTCGAAACCGGCGGGCTTGGCCATCTCGCGCAGGGCCACGGCCAGCTGCGTGCGTTGGCCCGGACGATCCGAGGCGATCAGCGTCGCTTCCAGCCCCTTGGGATAGCCGGCCTCCGCCAGCAGCGCCTTGGCCTTGGCGATGTCGGCCTTCTTCGCCGGCAGCTCGGCGAAGAAGCGATAGGCCGGGCTGAGCGGGGTATCGTTGCCGGGCGAGCCAAAGCCCTCGGTGACGAAATCGACCATCGCGGCGCGATCGACGGTGAGCGCCAGCGCCTGGCGCACGCGCACATCGTTAAAGGGTTTTTGGTCGCAGCCGAAATTGACGTTGCAGAACTGGCCCGACGGCACGCGCAGCGCCTTGACGCCCGAGGCCTTCTGCAGCCGGCCGAACTCGGTCGGCGGCGTGGTGCTGATCAGATCGGTATCGCCGGCGATCAGCGCCGAGGCTTCGGCACTGACATCGGGGAAGACCACGACCTCGACCTTGTCGAGATAGGGCCGTGCCTTGTCGTAATAGGCCTCGTTGCGGGCGACCACGATCTGCCGCTCCGGCTCGAAGGAGACGAGCTTGAACGGGCCGGTGCCGATCGCCTGGCGGTCAAGCTTCTCCAGCCCGCCCTTGATGACGGCAGCCGGCACGATCTTGGCGTTGGTATAGGCTAGCGTCACCGGCAGATCGGCGAAGGGCGCCGACAGGGTGAAGACGACGGTCGCGTCGTCCTTGGCCGCGACCTTGGCGATCGGCCCGACATTCTGGCGTGCTGGCGAGGCAGTCTTGGCGTCGAGAATGGCCTCGAAGGTCGCGACCACATCGGAGGCCGTGCAAGCCGAGCCGTCATGGAAGGTCAGGCCCTTGCGGAGCGCGAAGCTCCATTCGGTCAAATCGGCGGAATTCGTCCAGGATTCAGCGAGATCGGGCTCGGCGCTCATGTCAGGATTCAGGCGCGTCAGGCCGGAATAGAGCAGTTCGGCAACGAGATATTCCGGGTTCACCCGGGTGACGAGCGGGTTGAGCTTGGAGACGGCCTGATCGACGCTGACGCGCAAGGTGCCGCCGCGCCGGGGCGCATTCTGGGCGAAGGCCGGCAGACCGGTCAGGCTAAGCCCGCCGAAGGCGGCGGAGGCGGCGAGGAAATCACGACGGTGGATGCTCGGCATGGAACGCTCCTTCAGCTTCGGGATATGAGAGGGGTCAGGCAAGGTCGGGGTTGAGCTCGGGCCTGAACTCGGCGGCGAGATAGGCGAGCACGGCGCGCGCCAGCGCGATGATGTCGGAGACCGTCGTGTACTCGCCCGGCGCGTGGATATTGCGGTCGGGGCGGCCGAGCCCGCCGAGCAGCACTTCCGACCGGCCGGTTGCGCGCTGGACCCAGCCGAAATCAGAGCAGCTCGCCGCGCCCCAGCGGCGGAAATCCTCCGGCGCATAGCCGAAGCCCGCGCCGACGGCGGCCTGCCAGCGCGGCCAGTGCGGCCCGGCCGGATCGCTGGTCGGAGCGAGATGTCCGATCAGCRCCGTCTCGACGGTCAGGCCGGGGACGGAAGCGACGGCGCGGCGCACCGTCTCCTCGATCTCGGCCAGCGCGTCCTCAAAAGCTTCCTCCGGCATGTAGCGGCGGTTTAGCGTGAGTTCGAGCAGGGCCGGCACCTGCCCGCCGGCCGTGCCGCCGCCAATGGTCGCGATGTTGAGCTGCGCGGCCAGTGCCGGTTTTCCCGGCGGTGGCGGCAGTGCGGACAGGCGGGTCGCCACCTCCGCCTTGAGACCAGCCAGCGCGTTCAGCAGCGGCAGCGAACCCTCGATCGCGTTGAGGCCGCTGCCGCGCCGGTTGCCTTCGCCGGCATGGACCGCCTGCCCGCGGACCCGCACCAGCAGGTTGAAGAGCCCGAAGCAGCCGGCCCAGATGCGCGCCTCGGCGCTGCCGTTGAAATTGATGATGGGAGCGTGGAGCCTGCCCAGCTCGGCGCCGACAGGGCCGTCGAGCCGGCCCTGCTCTGCGAGATAGCGGATGCCGGGATAGAGGCCGCCCTCCTCGTCGGTGCAGAACAGCAGCATCGGATCATAGGCGAGTGCGATGTTGCGGGCCTTGGCCGCCCGCAGCGCCAGCAGCACGGCTGCGATGCAGCCCTTCATGTCGGCAGCGCCGAGGCCGATCAGGCGTTCGCCATCGCGGGCCATCGAGAGCGGATCGGTCGTCCAGCCCGGTGCGGCCGGGACCGTGTCGACATGGAAATAGAGCCCGCAGACCGGCTTTCCGGTCTTGGCGGTCGCAATCAGATTCGTCCTGGTGCCAGCGGCCGGGCCGTTCGGGACACGCCAGAGCTCGTCCGGCACATCGACGCGCTCGGTTTCCAAGCCGAGCGGGCGCGTCAGCGCCTCTATCAGCGTCGCGAAGTCGCCATAGCCCTGCCCCGGCGGAAATGAGGTATCGACCGCGATCATCGCTCCGAGATCGGCGATCGCCGCCTCGACCGCCTCAGCAATCCAGGCGCCGGCGCGCTCCAGCCCCGCCGTCTCGCGCACAGCCTCGCGCGCCTCCTGCCCGTCACGGCTCATCGGACCGCCCTGCCCCGGCGCGGTGGCTGGGCGGCGCGGACGCGATCTGCCATGGAGATGGCTGAGGTAGCGGAGTGCATGGCCATTGGCGCTCAAGCAGCTTTCATATAAACTATATAGAAATAGGACTCAGCCTCATGCCTCCTGTCAATGCCAAAAAAGCGACCGCGCCTGCCGCGGGATTGATCAGCGGCGGCGACGTGGCGTCCACGCTGCCGAACCTCGTCTCCCTCGATTCCGCACCGCTCTATGAGCGCGTGAAGCGGCATATGTCGGAGGCGATCCTCGTCGGGGAATGGCAACCCGGCATGGTGCTGCCCAACGAAACCGCATTGGCGCAAGGGTTTGGCATCGCTGTGGGCACGGTGCGCCGGGCGATGAGCGACCTCGTTGCCGAGGGTTTGCTGTCACGTCGGCGCAAGACCGGCACGGTCGTCACCGGCCGCGCGCCGCATCATTCGCTGCGCTTCTTCTTCCAGTATTTCCGTCTCCACCGGGCTGACGGCAGCCTGGTGCGGTCGACAAGCCAGTTCCTGACGGTAGAGACGCGGCAGGCTACGCCCKAGCAAGCCCAGCGCCTACAGATCAGAGCTGGCGGTGTGGTCGCGATCCACCGCATTCGGCATGCGGACGGCCGCCCCGTCATGCATGACAAGTTGCTGCTCGCAGAAGAAAGAGTCCCAGGCCTACCCCGCGAGCCGGCAGCTCTGCCGCCGCTACTCTACCTTCATCTGCTGGAGCATTACGGCATTCGCATCTCAGCRGTTCGCGAGCAGATTACCGCTGAACTTGCCAATGATGAGGACATCGCCCTCCTCGATCTCGCCGGGCCGGAAGCAGTGCTCGCCATTGACGAGGTCGCCTACGATCAGGCGGGCCTGCCGACCATTCTCGGCCGGCATCGCGCCAGTACGCGCGCGCATGCTTACATCAATGAGGTTCGGTAGGCGCCGCAACCGGGCATGGGAGGGTCGGCCAAAAGCTGACGTTGGGTGCCTGCACGGGCTATATCGGTTGGCGGCCCATCAGGACGCGAACGTCCTGGCCAACGGTCAGCGCCTTCCTTGGGTGTGGCAGCGATTTACCCATCGCGCCGCAGATGGCCACCGTTGCGCGCGAATTGACGGCCGCCCAAAACGCCCTCCGCCGCATCGAGCCCCGTCTGATAGGCCCCGTGCGCAGTCGAGAAATCCTGCGTTGAACAGGCCTCGCCCGCGAAGAAGATGCGCTCGTCCCATGGGCTTGCCAGAATGGCGCGCGCCTCGACGCAGCCGGGGAGCGCGTGGCTGTAGGAGCCCCTGATGAAGAGCGATTTCGCCCAACGCGTCTGGGCGACCGGTTTCAGCCGGCGGCGGATGCCGGCGCCGAAAAGGCCGGCGAGCTCGTCCTTGGCGAAGGCGACCATGTCCTCGCCCGATTCGAGTTCGCGCGCCGCGGCGCCGCAGATGAAGCCCTCGATCAAGGGTCGGCCGAACGGGCGCAAATGGTAGCTGCCGGTCTTCGCTTCATGCGGGTTTCCCAGCACCTGCGTGTCCGGCTCCAGATCGTCCGGGCGGTCGATCGCGAAGGAGACCTTATCGGCGAGGCCGAGCGGCAGGCGGGACGCCGCCTCGATGTGGTCGGCAAGCGCCGCCGGCAAGCGGATTGCGCCTGAAGCCAGGACATCGGTCGAGACCGTGATGATCGCAGCCCCTGCCCTGATCGTGCMCGAGCCCGTGACGATGGCGAGTTGGGATTGGTCAGCCTCGATTGCCGAGACGGGCATGCCGAGCGAGATCGGCAGCCCGGATGCCGCCCTGGCGATGAGCGCGCCATAGCCCTCGATGACGCGCCAGTTCACGCCCGTATCCGCATCGGCGAAGGCGAGATAGTCGCGGATCGAGAGCGTCTCGAGGTCAGTTCCGTTGATATAGCTGCTGACGGCCTCGAGATAGGGATTCCAGGTGCCGCCCTCCTCCAGCAGATCGGAGGCCCGGTCAGTCTCGGCCGGGGCCTGGCGCAGGCGCTGCTCGAAGCCGGCGAAGGCGGCGCGGGCCGCCATCTGATCGGCGGCGGGGAAGCCGATATTCCTGAACTGGCGCCCCCAGGGCGGCAGCGTCCTGTCGATGGTGAAGCCGAGATCCGGCGCCAGCGCGGTCCAGGGATTGCGCTCGGCTGAGTGCAGCCAGCCACAGCCGAGATCGATCGGCAAACCCTCGTGCCGGATGGTCCAGGCGCGGCCGCCGACCCTGTCGCCGGCCTCGATGACGGCGAGCGACAGACCGGCTTCGCCAAGCCGTCGCGCTGCCGCGATCCCGGCCGCGCCGGCGCCGACCACGACGACATCGAGTTCCGCGCTCATTCGACCGTCCTTGCTGCTGCGCCCAGTTCCAGCCAGTCGAGCTCTTCCTCGAGCCGATGGAAGGCATCGTCGCCGATCGTGCCGTCGCGCCGCAGGGCCAGCGCCTTGTCGCGCGCCGCGGCGAGTGCATCGCGCCGGAGTTGGTTCTGCGTGGTATCGAACTCGTCGCTGTCGCGCGTCTGCGCGAGCATGTCGTCATATTCGCGGCGCACCGCCAGCGCGGCCTCCGACGGCGCATCGCGGATCGTTGCAATGGCCGCCTTGAGGGCGAGCTTTCGCGCCATGCGAAACTCGCGCTCGACCGGGCGGTCGTCCCGCGGCGACAGCCGGCGCAGCAGCAGCGGCAGGGTCAGCCCCTGGATCAACAACGTCCCGACCACAACTGTGAAGGCGCAGAGCAGGATCAGGTCGCGGTGCGGAAAACCGCCCGGCAGGGCATAGGCGGCCGCAAGCGTGACGATGCCGCGCATGCCGCACCATGCGATGATCAGGCCATCGCTGCCAGCCGTTGACGCCGGGCGCGTCTCGTCCTTCGCGCCCTCCGTGGCCCGGCGCGTCAGTTTCGCGATCGCCTGATAGGTCATGACCCAGCTCAGGCGCACGATGATGACGGTTGCCAGGACGGCCAGCGCAATGACGGGAAAGGCGCCGATCTCACGCGGGCTGAGATTGGCGAGGATAGGCCGCAATTGCAGGCCGATCAGCACGAAAGCCAGGGTCTGGAGCACGAAGACGGTCGTCTCCCAGACCGCATAAGACGGGATGCGAAGGCGCGCGCTGGTGCGGGCGGGCGCGGTGCGCGCAATCACCATGGCATAGACGACGATGGTGATGATGCCCGACAGATGCAGCCGCTCCGCCAGGATCCAGACCCCGAATGTCGTGATGAACTGCAGGATGATGGCGCTCGGCGGGTCCTTGAACGCGCCGAGGAAGCGGACCAGCGACCAGCCGAGAAACGCGCCGAGCCCGATACTGCCGATGACGACGAGGCCGAAGGTCGGCAGCGCCGAGGCTGGCGAGAAGCCCCCGACGAGCACGGCCCCGACGGCAACGCGATAGATCAGCAGCGCGGTCGCGTCGTTCAGCAGGCTTTCGCCTTCCAGGATGACGAGGAGCCGATGCGGCGGGCGCAGGCGGCGCAGAACGGCGGTCGCCGCGACAGCATCGGGCGGCGCGACGATCGCGCCGAGCGCCACGGCGGCGGCCCAGGGCAGATCCGGCACCAGCCACCGGGCGACCGCCGCGACCGCGACCGTCGTCACCCCGACGGCAACGACGACGAGACTGCCGACGGAGAGCCAGTTCCGGCGCAGGTCGCGCGGCGAGGTATCGAAGGCGGCGTCGAGCAGGATCGGCGCGACGAACAGGGCGAGCACCAGTTCGGGATCGAGCGCGAATTCCGGTTGCGGCATTCGCCAGAGCATCGGACCGAAAGGTGGAATCCGGTTTTCGGAAGAATCCGATGCTCGAACAAAGAGCGAGATCGCCGCTCCTGTCCGAACGGACGCACGGCGATCTGGGCTGGCAGTTTGCATCCGGGCTCTCCTGGGATACGCCTTTAGGCCTGTGGGCATGGCGTTCCCCCATCTGGCTTCGGGAGGTTGCAGCGTGGCACTTTTGACCCGACGGCGTTTCGTCGCCTCACTTCCGGCTCTGGCATCCGCGCTGGCATCGCCGCTGCGCGCGCAGGTCGGCACCCCGACAGGCACCGGCACGACACTGTTCCAGGACGTCCGCATCTTCGACGGGACGGGCAGCGGGCTCTCGGCACCGTCGCATGTGCTCGTCCGCGGCAATCTGATCGAGCGCATCGCGACGGCCCCAATCACTGCGGAGCCCGGCACCGTGGTCATCGCGGGCGGCGGGCGAACGCTGATGCCGGGGCTGACCGACATGCACTGGCACGCGATGCTGGTGCGCTCGACGCCGTCGCAATCGCTCTTCGGCAATCTCGGCTTCAATTATCTGACGGCCGGCGCCGAGGCGACCGAGACCCTGATGCGCGGCTTCACCACGGTCCGCGACATGGGCGGCCCGTCCTTCGGCCTCAAGCAGGYCATCGATGGCGGCGTGCTGCCCGGGCCCCGCATCTATCCCTCCGGTGCGGTCATCACGGTGACCAGCGGGCATGGGGATTTCCGCCAGCTGACCGACCTGCCGCGCGCGCAGGGCTCACTGTCGCGGATGGAGCAGGTCGGCGGCAGCATGGTCGCCGACAGCCCCGACGAGGTGCGCATGCGGGTGCGCGAGCAGCTGATGCAGGGCGCCTCCCAGATCAAGCTGACGGCCGGCGGCGGCGTCGCCTCGCCGTTCAGCCCGCTCGATGTCTCGACCTTCACCGCAGACGAGCTGCGCGCCGCCGTGGAGGCCGCCGAGAACTGGGGGACCTATGTCACCGTCCACGCCTACACGCCGGCGGCGATCACCCGCGCGATCTCCGTCGGGGTGAAATGCATCGAGCACGGTCACTTGATGGACGAGGCGTCGGCTCGGCTGATCGCGGAAAAGGACATCTGGCTGAGCACGCAAGCCTTCCCGGACGAGATGGCGGAGGCCTTTCCGCCGGGCTCGGGCGAGCGGGCCAAGGCCTATACCGTGTTTGCCGGCACGGAGAAGACCTTCGCGCTGGCGAAGAAATACAAGCTCAAGCTCGCCTTCGGCACCGACATCCTGTTTTCGCCGCAGCTTGCGAAGCGGCATGGCGAACTTCTCGCCAAGTGGACGCGCTGGTTCACCCCCGCCGAAACCCTGGCCATGGCGACCAGCACGAATGCGCGGCTGCTCGAACTGTCCGGCCTGCGCAATCCCTATCCGGGAAAACTCGGCGTGGTTGCGCCCAACGCCCTGGCCGATCTGCTGCTTGTCGACGGCAATCCGCTCGAGAACATCAATCTCGTCGCTGATCCGCACCGGTCTTTCGTCGTGATCATGAAGGACGGCAAGATCTACAAGAATGCGCTGCCGGGCTGAGGGCCTAAGGCGGCTCTGATGCCGCCATAGTCTTTCCTGCCCTGCTGGCGGAACCCCGATGGGGCCAGGGCATTCCAAGGTCGTGGGGGACTTTTGACGAACCGTGAACCGCCTTCGTCTGCGTGGAAACCAGGCCGGAACTGGCCGTAAACAGCGAAAGGACAAGCCGTGACGATCGCCAAGAACACGATCTGCCTCTGGTACGACAAGGACGCGGAAGCGGCCGCCCGCTTCTACGCCGAGACCTTTCCGGACAGCGCGGTGGGGGCCGTCCGCCGCGCCCCGACCGATTTCCCCTCCGGCAAGGCGGGCGACGTGCTGACGGTCGACTTCACCGTCGCCGGCATCCCTTGCCTCGGCCTGAATGGCGGGCCCGCCTTCAAGCATAACGAAGCCTTCTCGTTCCAGATCGCCACCGACGACCAGCAGGAAACCGACCGCGACTGGAATGCGATCGTCGGCAATGGCGGGCAGGAAAGCGCCTGCGGCTGGTGCCGGGACAAATGGGGCATCTCCTGGCAGATCACGCCGCGCGTGCTGACCGAGGCCATGGCGGCCGGCGGCGAGGAAGCAAAGCGCGCCTTCACCGCGATGATGACCATGAAAAAGATCGATGTCGCCGCGATCGAGGCGGCGCGGCGCGGCTGAGGCTCGCAAGGGGGTTTTGCCCATTGTAGCCCCGCCGGCCATTGCGATACCGGGTCGTGTCCGGCGCAGATCCAGAGACGCTGCGTCGCGCTGGCGCGGCGGGCGCAGCTTGGGGATGCCGGATCCCCGCCGCGGCTCGATCCCGCTTGAAGGCCAGCCCATGCGGCATTATCTTACCATCGTCTTACCCACGGCATTTGGACACCATGGCAAGCGCGCCGAAATTGACAACGACGGTCTCCACGAAGGGCCAGGTCATTCTGCCCAGCTCCATTCGCCAGCGGCGCGAATGGGGGGCCGGAACGCGCCTCATCGTCGAAGAGACACTCGATGGCGTGCTGCTGAAGCCGGCTCCTGCCTTTGCGGAGACCCAGCCTCAGGACGTCTTTGGCGTTCTCCCGCCTGTCGGCAGGGCGAAGACGCTGGAAGAGATGGCGGCGAGTGTTCTGGCTGAGGCAAAGCGCCGGCATGCTCGCGATTGATACCAATCTGATCGTTCGCTACCTGACGGGCGACCATCCCCGGCAATCAGAGCGCGCGCGCATTCTGATCGACGGACAGCCGGTTTTCGTCGCGCAAACCGTGATGCTCGAGGTCGAATGGGTGCTGCGCAGCGCCTATGAGTATGATGCGGCCGATATCACCCGGGCCTTGAGAGCCTTTGCCGGCCTTCCCACAGTGACGGTCGAAGACGGCGCGGTGGTCGCTGCTGCCTTGGATCTGACTGAGCGCGGCATGGACTTCGCCGATGCCCTGCATCTCTGCAAGTCGGCCCATTGCGAGGGTTTCGCGACGTTCGATCGCAAGTTCATCACATTGGCGAAGGCGGCGGGCTATCGGCAGGTGCGAGAAGCCTGACAGGCAGGTCAGCGCGCGCCCCCAAACGAAAACGGCCCCGCATCACTGCGGAGCCGTCTTCCGTCGGGAGCTCACGCGGGGAGCTCGACCTTGGATGCCGCAGGTCTGACCAAGCAGGCCAGGAGCGAGCGGCCCGACTGCCTTACGACCTTCTGCTGCGCCGGGCCAGCGCCATAGCCGGCCACGATGCCGCAGTTGACGCCTCTGAGCTTCTCGTTTCCCCGCAGCGGTCGGTCGCCGCTCTATCCCCGGCGACGGCATAGCCGTCAGGACGGCGCCCCTGCCCTGTCCACGCGGAGGCTCTTGACGCCGCCTCAATCACGCAACATATGAAGTTACATGAATCGCGACAGTCGTTTGTCCGGGGTGCTGCACGTGCTGCTGCACATGGCGGACCAGAACAGCCCCGTGACCTCGGAAGCGCTGGCGCGGATGATGCGGACCAATCCCGTGGTGATCCGGCGGGTCATGTCGGGCTTGCGCGACCAGGGCTATGTCCGTTCCGAGAAGGGTCATGGCGGCGGTTGGACAATCGCCCGAGACCTCGCCGAGATTACCTTGCGCGACATCTATGACGGCATCGGCTCGCCCGCCCTCTTCGCCATCGGCAACCGCAGCGAGGCGCCGGCTTGCGCCGTCGAGCAGGCGGTCAATGCGGCGCTTGATGGCAGCTTGCGCGAGGCGCAGGCGCTGTTGCTGGCCTCGCTCGAGACCGTGACGCTGGCAGCCTTGAGCGCGGATTTCCGGCAACGCCTGGCGCAACGCGCGCGGCTCCAGCCCGAAGGATCCACCTGTGTCGACTGAACGCGCGGCTCGCGAAGAGCCCTTCCTCAGGAATTTTTCCGATCCCGAAGCCGTCTCGCGCTATGCAGAGGGGCCGCGGCGTTTCGTGCCCGGTCTCGACGCGCTGCACCGGATGACCGGCCTGCTGCTGGCAGAAAGCGCCCCCGACGACGCGAAGGTGCTGGTGCTCGGGGCGGGCGGCGGCAGCGAGATCCGCGCGCTTGCAGAGGCGCATCCCGGCTGGAGCTTCGTCGGGGTCGATCCGGCAGCCGCGATGCTGCGCCTCGCCGAACGCACGCTGGGGCCGCTGATGGATAGGGTCACGCTGGTCGAAGGCTATATCGACGATGCGCCGGCCGGCCCCTTTGACGCGGCGACCTGCCTGTTGACGCTGCATTTCCTCGCCGCGCCCGAGCGCGAACGGACGGTGCGCGAGATCCACGCCCGGCTTCGCCCCGGCGCGCCCTTCGTCGCTGCACATGCGAGCTTTCCCCAGGGCGCCGACGAACGCGAAACCTGGCTCGATCGCTATGCCGCCTACCCGATCGCGTCCGGCGCCGATCCCGAGCAGGTGCAGCGCGCCCGCGCGGCCGTCGCGGCCAGCCTGCAAAGCTTCTGCCCCGAACAGGACGAGGAGATCCTGCGGGCCGGCGGCTTTGCCAATGTCAGCCTGTTCTACGCAGCCTTCACCTGGCGCGGCTGGGTCGCGAACGCCTGAGGGGGGCACGGTCCGAGAGCGGACGGGGCCCGTCAGAGCGAAACCAGAGTCCGCGCGGCCATCATGCTTGCCAGCAGGCCAAGCACGGCTGCGCTGGCGCGATAGCCGATCCTGGCCCTGGCCGGGTCCTGCAGACTGCGCTGCAACGTGCTGCCAAGCAGCACCCAGCCGAAGCCGATCGCGACGATCTCCGCCGACAGCAGGGCGAGCCACGGCAGCAGCGCCGGGAACCCTGCCGGGGGCAGAAGGGTGGAGGCGAAGATGAGCCCTTTCGGATTGAGCAGCGTCGTCAGGAACACGCGGGCGAAGGTGATCGAACGGCCGTGAGCGAGAGGCAGGCTGCTGCGCTGCCAGAGCGCCGTTGCCAGGTAGACCAGATAGAGCGCAACGCCTGCCTGGAGCGCCGTTGCGACGATCGGCCGGGATGCGATGAACGGTCCCAGGGCCAGGCGCAGGATGGCGATCGCCAGGAGATAGCCGAGGAGCTCGGCTGCAAGCAGGGCGGCGGACCGGCGCCAGCCGATCTCCGCGCCGGAGGTCGCGAGAAGCGTATTGGTCGGTCCCGGCGTCGCCAGAAGCGAGGCACAGACCGCGATGAAGGCGAGCAAGCTCATGCCGAGCTGATGCCGCAGACAGGCCCTCCCCGCCTTGATCTCGATCAGATTCCTGCGGTTCGCCCAGGCCGCCGCTCGAGCGCGGCAGACTCGTCAGAGCAAGCGCCTTCGTGGCAGGGTTCGCCGTCCGAAGCAGCCGATCCCGGAGCGGGCGTTGAACCTCCGCCAACTCACCTATTTCGTCCGTGTGGTTGAGGCCGCCAATATGACGCGCGCGGCCGATGAGCTGCGGATCGCGCAACCGGCGCTCGGCATGCAGATCAAGCAGCTCGAGGAAGGCCTCGGCGTCACGCTGCTGACGCGCCATTCGCGCGGCGTCTCCCCAACCGCCGCCGGCGAAAAGCTGTTCCGGCGCGCCGTCGAGATCCTCGACCTCGTCGCGCTGACGCGCCGTGAACTGCGCGAGGACGCACGCGAGGCCGTGCGCTTCGGCCTGACCCCGAGCCTGATGCAGATCATCGGGCCGGAGCTGCTGTTACGGATCTCGGAGCGCGCGCCTCACCTTGCCGTCAGCCTGACCGAAGAGATGAGCCATCTCCTGGTCGACAGCCTGCATCGGGCCGAGCTCGACCTGATCCTGGCCTATGAGGTTCCGGACGCACCGGGCTGCTGGAGGCGCRCCCTCTACCAGGAAGACCTCGTCCTCGTCACCGCGACGGGAGACCGGGACACGGCCCCCATCAGCTTCACCGAGGCTCTCGCCCATCCTCTCATCCTGCCGGAGCCGCGCGATGGCGTGCGCTCCCTCGTCGAGAAGACCGCCACCGAACACGGGCTCGTCCTCCGGCTCGAACACGAGGTCCGTTCGATTTCCGGCATCAAGACGCTGGTCGCGCGCGGGCCTGCGGCCGGCATCCTGCCCTATGGCACCGTGCTCGCGGAGGTCGCGGCCGGAACCTTGTCGGCCCGCCCGATCATTGCACCGGTGCTCAGGCGCACGCTCTACCTCGCGGGCTCCCGCAAGGCCGGGCAGCTTGCCGCGCTCCCGATCATCCGCGACGCCGTTGCTGCGGCGATGACGACGCTGTCGGCGGCGGTGATCGGGTTGGGGCACCCGCTACCGGCCGCCGAGCCACAACAAAACGCTTAGCGCTGACCTAAGCGCTTCGCATTGGATTTCGTCCGGCAGAATGAGTGACCCTGCCGCGACGGCGCAGATCCGCGCATTTCAATCGAGGGCGTCCCATGCTGTCGAACGCGCCTGCCGGAGCCAGCGAGGCTCCGCTCCCACAGGGCACCCGGGAGCTTGATGCGGTGGTCGCCGAGATCGTTCTCGCGAGCCGCATCCTCGCCCGCGAAGGCATCGTCGACAGTTTTGGACATGTCTCGGCGCGCCATCCCGATCGCAGCGATCATTACCTGATGCCCAGAACCCGCGCGGCCGAGCTGGTGGCGCCCGAGGATGTGCTGGTCTTCGACCGCGAGGATGCCCTCGTCTCGGTGACGCAGGCCCGCATCTTCGCCGAACGCAGCATCCATGGCGCGATCTACCGCGCACGCCCGGATGTGCAGGCCATCTGCCACCACCATGCGCCGGCGATGATGCCGTTCTGCACGAGCGATGCCGAACTCGTTCCCGTCTTCCATCTGSGCGCGACCATGGGCGCGACCGTGCCGCTCTGGGACAGCCAGGACGAGTTCGGCGACACGAACCTGATCGTCTCGACGCAGGCGCAGGGGGATTCGCTTGCGCGTGCCCTTGGGGCAAACTGGACCGTGCTGATGCGCGGCCACGGCGCCACCGTCGCGGGCCGCTCGCTCCGGGAGGTGACCTTTCGGGCGATCTACGGCGCTCGCAATGCCGAGGTGCAGTTGAAGGCCGCCCAGCTCGGCGCGGTTCGCCGACTGACGACCGCCGAAGCGCTCTCTGCCGCCGAATTCAACCTGAAGCCCTTCGCCATGGACCGCGCCTGGGAGCAATGGACCCGGCATGTCGACGCGCCCGGGCCCTTCTGAGCACCGACCCAACGACCCTGAACAACTGGATGGGAGGTCACCATGTCCGAGCCGATGTCTCGCCGCGCCGCCCTGGCTCTCCTCGGTGCGGGYTCTCTCGCCCTGCCGGCGCTCGCCCAGAGCCAGACCGGCTATCCCACCAGGCAGATCCTGCTGATCGTGCCCTACCCGGCCGGAGGCGCGGTCGATCTTGCCGCGCGGCTCGTCGCCGAGAAACTGCGCCTCGAATTCGGCCAGCCGGTCGTCGTCGAGAACCGGGCCGGCGCCAACGGCATGGTCGGGGCAGCGGCCGTCGCGCGGGCAGAGCCTGACGGCTACACACTGCTGATGGCGCCGCGCGAGGTCTTTGGCATCAATCCGATCCTGATGCCGCAGCAGGCTCTCGATGGCAAACGGGACTTCGCCTATGTCGGGGTGGTCGCGACGGGCCCCTATGTGCTGGTCGTAAATCCCGGGCTCGGCGTCGGCAGTTTCGCCGAGTTCGTCGCCCTCGCGAAGCAGCGCGAGCTGCCCTATGCCAGCTTCGGCAAGGGCAGCATGGCCCATCTCAACATCGAGGCGCTGGCACGCAGGCTCGGCGTCAGGATGGTGCATGTGCCCTATCGCGGTGCGCCGCCCGCCGTCACGGCGGTGGCGACGGGCGAAGTCGCGCTGACCATCTCCACGCCGCCGGCCGCGCTCTCCCTGATGCAGGACGGAAAGCTGAAGGCGCTCGCCGTCGGGAACGAGCGGCGGCTGCGCGACATGAGCGAGGTGCCGACGATGACGGAACTCGGCCTCTCCGATGATCCGCTGATCCCGAATTTCTTCGGCCTCGTTGCCCCCGCCGGGACTCCAGCGCCGATCGTCGCGCGCCTGAATGCGGCGGCCGCGCGCGCGATCATGGCTCCCGAAATCGCGACAAGGCTCGCGGCCAGCGGGCTCGACCCCGCTCCCGGCTCCCCCAGGACATGGCGCGCCTGGTCACCGGAGACATCGAGCGTTTCGGCCGGCTGATCCGCGAACTGGATATCAAGGTCACGGAATAGTTCACCGGACAGGAAATCGGATCCGGTGCGATGACCTAACCTCTTGTGTTTGCATGCCTTCGATTTTTCATCCGGCGAGACGGCAGCCGTCAGCTGCCTGACATGCTACGCGCCGGGCAAGGGCGCGTCGGGATGGACCAGCCCGGCCTCCCGCAGCTCCCGCCAGAACGCGGCAGGCACCACCTCCTGCAGCGCAGCCCGGTCTTCGGCGATGCGGCTCGGCTGGCTGGCGCCGGGGATCACCGCAGCGACCGCGGGATTGGCGAGCGAAAACTGCAGGCCGGCCGCCTTCATGCTGACGCCGTGGCGGTCGGCGATGGCCTTGATGCGCGCGACCTTGGCGCGGATCTCCGTCGTCATCGGTGCGTATTCGAAGTTCGGGCCGCCGACCAAGGCACCGGAGCTGTAGGGGCCGCCGACGACGATGCCGAKCCCGCGCTCGGTGACCAGCGGCATCACGCGCTGGAGGGCGCGCGCATGGTCGAGCAGCGTGTAGCGTCCCGCCAGCAGGAAGCCGTCTGGGCGCGGACCGTCGAGCCCGAGCAGCAGCTCGATCGGCTCCACCCGGTTGACACCGAGGCCCCAGCCCTTGATCACGCCTTCGTCGCGCAGCCGGTCGAGGGCCCTGAAGGCGCCCTTGCGCGACGCCTCGAACACGCCGAGCCATTCGTCGCCGTAGAAATCCTGGGCGACATCATGGACCCAGGCGATCTCGATACGATCGGTCTTCAGTCGCTTCAGGCTGTCCTCGATGGACCGCAAAGTTGCGGCCTCGGAATAGTCGTTCACGATCCTGTTGGGGCGGCCATGCTTGAAGACCTCGCCCTTCTCGCCGAGATCTCGCGCACTGACATCCTCGATCTCGTCGAGGATGACGCGGCCGACCTTGGTGCTGATGACGTATTCGTCGCGCGGCCGGCCATTGAGCGCCTCGCCCATGCGGATTTCGGCGAGGCCGGCCCCGTAAAAGGGAGCGTTGTCGAAATAGCGGATGCCGTCCTTCCAGGCAGCCTCGACCGTTGCGAGCGCCTCCTGCTCGGGAATGTCGCGKAACATGTTTCCAAGCGGGGCGGCGCCGAAGCCGAGCTTGCCCGGAAGAATATCCTTGAGTGACATGGTTTGATCCTTTCGTTGGAATGCCCGGTCGCGTCAGTCAGGCAACCCGCAGGGCGTCGAGCACGAACGCACAGCGGTCCGCGAGGTCGGCAATCCCTGCATGGTACAGGATTTCGATCCGGCACAGACGCGGCGGCTCGTGACCATCGCAGCGAACAGCTATGTGGTTGCGCCCGGCATCAGGCTGCGCCTCATGCTCTACGGCACCGATCTGGCCGAGACCGGCGCCATCTCCGGCACGGCTGCGATGGTGCTGGGTCGCATCGTCGGCCAGCGCCACATGAGGCCGGGATGCCTCGCCTGCGCCGATACCTTGAGAGCGTCGCCGCTGCCGAGGGAAACGTCCACCGGAGGTTGCCCTATCCGCCGCTCGCCAGGAAGGCGTGCTCGATCAAGGGGCGGTTATGGCCGAGGTGCGGTTCAATCAGCATATCGAGATGCCCGCCGACGATCGGGACCACGTTCAGATCGGTGAAGAGCTCGCCCCAGCCCAGATCTAACGGAACGCCGGGCCGTCGGCATCGAAACAGGGTGGCGGCTATCGGCAGCGCGGTTTTCGGCTGGCGGAGCCAGTGGTCGAAGGCGCGCATGCGCAGCACCTCCTCGAGCTCGAGGCGCAGAATGAAACGTGGCCGGGCGAGGATCTCCCATTTCAAGCGCTCGATGCCGCTGGCGAGCTGGGCCTCTGCGCCGAAACGGGCAAAGATCTTGGCGACGGCCCGCAACATCATGCGATCGATGGTCACCCGGTGCGCCCGGATGCGCTGCGCCGTGCGGGCCAGGGTCTCAGCGTAGCTGTGATGCCCGGCGCCGATATTGGTGTCGAGGATTCCCAGGAAGGTGACCGACCGGCCCGCCGCGACGAGCGTGGAAGCAACCTMGAAGGCGACGCCGCCGCCCAGGGAATAGCCGATGAGCTTCACATTGCCCTCGGGCTGGGCATGGTTGATCTGGTCGACAACGGCATCGACCATCCGGGGTATCGTTCCCTGTCCGGCCAGCAGGTCCTTCAGGTTCTCGTAGCGCACGGCGACAACCCGGGCGACCTTGCCCATCTCCAGCCCGAAGGCCGCAAGGCTAGGGCCGTAGCCGATCGATCCCGGCACGATGAACAGGACGGGCCGCGTGTCGGAGGGGGCAGGCGGATGTCTCGTCGCCTCGTCGCCGGACGCTGCCCTGACGATATCGGCAAAACTCATGTCGATGGTGAACAGGTCCAGATCGAGTTCCCGCCCAAGCGCCTCCTCGAGTTCCATGACGAATTGCAGCAACTTCAGGGAATCGCCACCCGCTTCATCCCAGCGGCTGCCTGCCGCTCCCTTGCCCTGGAGTATCCGTTCCCAAAGGGTCCCGACCACCGCCTCGACAGCATGAGGGTTTCCCATTTGTCGGGATTCCGGAGCGTCATCGTTGTCCTTGGGCGGGCGCAGCCCGCCATCCAGCTCCCGCAGCCGGATACTGTCGATCTTCCCGCCCCGAAGCCGTGGCAATTCGGCAAGACTATGCAGCCGCGTCGGATGGACGGCGGCCGGCAGCGACCGCCTGATCAGCGCGCGCAATTCTGGAATCAGGTCCGTGCCCGCCTGTTCGGCGGGAACGACAAAGGCCACCAGTTCGTTTCCGTCCGTCACGACCGCGACGGCATCGCGGATGCCGGGCGCGCGCCGCAGGACAAGTTCGAGTTCGGCCGGCTCGACGCGCCGTCCATTGATCTTGATCTGGCGCCCTTTGCGTCCAACGACCCGCATCAAGCCGGTTTCGTCCACTGTGACGAGATCGCCCGTTGCGAAGAGCCGAAGCTGCGGATCGGGCAGGCCCGCCTGAAGCGGGAGATTTCTGCCGCGTTCCCAGTATCCAAGGGCGACGTAGCTGCTGCGGAGCAGCAGCTCGCCCTCCTGCCCTGGAGCGACCGGATCTCCGTTCTCGTCGACCACGGCATAATCAACGCCGGGCAGGACGAAACCGACCGGAACCGTTGCACCCTGTTCCGGATAGTCCCTCGGCAGGAACCACTGTGTTCCCGTACTCTCGGTCGACAAATAGCTGATCTGGATGAAGCAGGTCTCCGGCACCGCCGCGCGGAGGCGATCGATATCGGCCCAGAGCACCCTTTCGCCGCCGACCCGCACCACGCGGAGCGAGGCAAACGTGTCGGGCTGGGCGCCATTCATCAAGACGCGCAACAAGGCAGGCACGAGATAGGCGACCGTCACCTGCCAGGTCTGGAAATGCTCGCGAACGGCGCGAATGCCGGCGCTCTCGACATCCAGCAGATACAATGTCGCGCCGCAGAGCATCGGCGTCATCATTTCCCGGCATCCCGCGATGGTCGCAGGCCCGGTCAGCGGCATGAAGACATCATCGGGGCCGATATGGCCGGCGTTTACATATTGCTGAACACGCTGGAGGAGCGCGCGTTGGCTGTTGACCACGCCCTTTGGCGTTCCGGTGCTGCCCGATGTGTAGAGAACGATGGCCGGCGCATCGACGGAGATCTCGGATTGCGACAGCGGGACCCTGCCAGGCGGCGCCTCCGCGAGACATTTTGCCGGGTCGATCCATTGCAGCGGCACCGCATCCGGCCAGTCCTGCGGTTCGCCAGGGCCGACCCTCACGATGGCCTTTAGGCGCGCATCCGCCGCAATGGCCGCCAGGCGCGGCACCGGGTCCCGCGGATTGAGCGGCACCGCGGGCCTGCCGGCGCGCATGGCAGCCAGCATGGCCACCGGGTACCAGAGGGCGTTGCCGAGAAGCAGTCCGACCGTCTCTCCGGGCGGGACCGCATCGGCGATGACGGCGGCGAGGATCTGAACCGCGTGCAACAACCGCAGAAAGGTCAGCGATGTCGTGCCGTCACTGAGCGCGATCTTGTCTGCGTGCTTCTGGACAACCCGTTCCAGATGTTCGAACGCCGGTGCGTCCGAAAAATCGTCGCTCATCTCTGCGAAGGGATGGCTGGTGGGGCCGTCCCTGTCGAGGGCGCGCGCCGATGCCCCTGCCCAGGCCACATCGTCCAAGATGCTGTTTCGGACGGTCGTTGCGTCCTGCGGCCTCCCATCACCTGGAATGGACCGCACGGCATGAGAAGGCGAACCTTCTGAACGTCGGCGCCCGATCGCTTCCAACATTGCCCCCATTGTTGACCGAGTTCTGCCGCATTCTGCGTTGCCGCTGCGGCAACGGCATCGTCAGAACGAATGAACCCGACGGGGGGCCTGCCGGCGGCGTTCGCATCTCCTCAAATCCTGTTCGGGCGTGGCTCCCCGGCTGCCGGTGCTGGCCGGACAGCCCGCATCGCATCGGTGCTCAGCGCCCCTAGATGTGGAGCGTCAACAGGTTGTCCTCGTCGCGAGCGAGTCTGCTGATGGGTGTCTTGGCCTGGATTCCGCCGTGGGGGCGATGCCAGTTGTAGTGATGGAGCCAGCGCGGCAGCTCTTCGGCTCTGCGCTCTGAGTGGCCGCTCAGCCGCTGGCGCCGCAGTGCGATGATCTGCTCGACCTGGCCTGCCGGCGTCGGGCGATGCAGCCGGTGCGGACGCGACGAGCGGTCCGCCAGCCCGGCCATGCCCTCGGCGGCGAAGCGGGCGATCCATTTATGGACGGTCTTGAGGCTGACGCCGGCCGCCTTGGCGATCACGCCAGAGGCCGTGCCTGCCGCCGCCATGCGCACGATCCGCTCTCGACCCAACTGCGTCAGACGGGCATTCTTGTGGATGTTCATCCGGTCCTCCTTCGATGGAGACTGAAGCTTCGCAACCTCAGCTTCCTCGCTCGGGACCGGATGGACAACCTATTGAGAGCTCACACCTAGATCATCAGACAGGGAAATCGTATCCGGTCCGATGATCTAACCCTTTGTGATGGCATCRGCTTTCCCGAGAACCGCAATCCACTTTTCGGGCCGATGCCCTAGTAGGAGCGCGGCAGCCCCAGGTCATGCTGGGCGACATAGTTGAGGATCATCTCCTCCGAGACCGGAGCGACGCGGAACAGGCGCGCGTCGCGCCAGAGCCGCTCGACATGGTATTCCTTCGCATAACCCATGCCGCCGAGGGTCTGGATGGCGCGGTCCGTCGCCAGCCCCGCGGCGTGGCCGGCAAGCCATTTCGCCATATTGGCCTCGCTGCCATAGGGCTTGCCCTGGTCGTAGAGCGCCGCCGCCTTCTGGTTCATCAGCCTGGCGCATTCCAGCTGGATATGCGCCTCGGCGAGTGGGAACTGGATGCCCTGATAGGAGCCGATCGCCGCGCCGTTGAAGATCTTGCGTTCGCGGGCATAGTCGGCTGCAAGCCGGATCGCGAGTTCGGCCGTGCCGACCAGCCCGGCCGTGGTGACGATGCGCTCGGTGTTCAGCACGTCGAGCAATTCGCGAAAGCCGCCATCGAGCGTGCCGACGAGCTCATGCCCCTCGACGCGCACATCCTCGAAGAACACGGCGCTGGAGGGCAAGGTGTTGGTGCCGACCTTCTCGATCGCCTGATGGGTCAGCCCCGCCCTGTCGACATCGATGAGGAAGAGACTGATGCCGTCGGTCTTGCGGCTGACCTCCTCGAGCTTGCGGGTGCGCGCGACGACCAGCATCTTCGTAGCCTGGGGCACCGCGGTGATCCAGATCTTCTGGCCGTTGAGGCGCCAGCCATTGCCGTCAGTGCGGGCGAATGTCTTGAGCGCGAGCGAATTCGTACCGGCATCCGGCTCGGTCAGCGCCATCGCGAACAGCGCGTCGCCCGCCACCAGCGCCGGCAAGAGCTCGCGCTTCATCGCCTCGGTGCCGAAGCGGCTGATGGTCACCCCGCCAAAGACCGGATTGCACATGAACATCTGGCTCAGCGTCGACCCGCCGGCCGCCGCGCAAAGGTTCTCGACCGCGATCGCGACTTCGGCCATGCCGAGCCCGGCGCCACCATATTCCTCCGGGATCGCGATGCCGCAGAGCCCGGCCGCGCAGATCTCGCGCCAGACGGCGCTGGGAAATTCCTTCTTCGCGTCGAGCTCGCGCCAGTAGTCCAGGCCGAACTTTTCGCCGACCCGCCGCGCGGTTTCCGCCAGCATCTGTTGCTCGTCGCTGCGGTCGAAATTCATGCTGGCCTCCGCTCCGCCGCGCGCTGGCGCAGCAGCCGCAACGGGTTTTCAAGGGTGTTGACGATGTGATCGAGGAAGCGCGCCGCCCGCACGCCGTCGAGCACGCGGTGGTCGCAGGAGAGAACCAGACCGATTTCGCGCCGCAGGCTCGGCAGGCCATTCGCATCCGGCCGGAAGACCGGCTTCTGCGCCGCGACGCCGAGAATGGCCGACTGGCCGGGATTGATGATCGGCACGAGATGCGAGGCGCCGAACATGCCGACATTGGAGACAGAGATGGCGCCGCCTTCGAGCTCGGCGCTCGCGAGGCGTCCGGAGCGGGCGCGGGCAACGAGATCGCCGCACCCGTCAGCGACCGCATCCAGGCTTAGGTGGCCGGCCTCACGAAGCACCGGCACGAGCAGGCCCCGTTCGCTGTCGACCGCGAGCCCGACATCCGGACTGGCGAGCTCGATGATCTCGTCCTCGGCCCAGAGCAGGTTGCAGGCCGGCATCTCGACCAGGGCCCGGCCCACCGCCGCCATGATGAAATGCGTGATGCTCAGGCGGGTCTGCCCGCCGCTGCCGTTCAATTCCTCGCGCAGGTCCAGCAGCCGCGAGATATCGGCCTCGGCATGAACGTAGAAATGCGGGATCGTCTGCTTGGACAGGGTCAGCCGGCGCGCGACGATCCTTTCCATGGTGCTGGCGGGGCGTCGCCGGTCGGACGTCGCTCGCACGGCCGGAGTCGGTCGGGCGTTCGCCTCGGTCGGTGCGATGGTCGCTGCCAGAGCCGCCTGGACATCGGCCTGCTTGATCCTGCCGCGCGGGCCGGAGCCTGCGACCAAGGCCAGGTCCAGGCCATGCCGGCGGGCGATGCGCCGCGCCAGCGGCGTCGCGATCACGCGATCCCCCGCAACTGGCGCCGGCACGGACACCGGTTCCGGTGCCGGCTTGGCCGCGGTCATCTCCGGAGCTGCGGCCTTCTGCACCCCGGCAGCCGGGGCCGCGCCGGCCCAGGTTGCGAGCACGGCGCCGACAGGGACCGTCTCGCCTTCCGGGATCAGGATTTCGCCGATGCTGCCGGCCTGCTGGGCCTCGATCTCGGTCGCGATCTTCTCGGTCTCGACGATGAACAGGATGTCGCCGGCCGCAACCCTGTCGCCCGGACCGACGCGCCAGGACGCGAGCAGGCCCTCGGTCATGGTCAGGCCGAGCTTGGGCATCACGATGGGGGCGGCGCTCGACATGGTCACACGCCCCGGAAGCTGGCTTGGCGCTTCTGCAGGAAGGCCTGGCAGCCTTCATGTGCGTCGGCGGAATCGAGCACGAGGCCGATCATCGCCTGCTCATGGCGCAGCGCCGAGGRCAGCGGCATATCCGCACCGTCATTGAGCGTGCGCTTCAGGAGTTTCAGGACGAGCGGGGATGTGGTCGCGATGCTGGCCGCAAGCGCCAGCGCCTGGTCGAGCAGTTCGGCATCGGGCACTACGCGGTTGATCAAGCCGAGCCGCTCCGCCTCGGCCGCATCGATGCGGCCGCCGGTGAACATCAGCTCCTTCGCCCGGCACAGCGGGATCTGGCGGATCAGCCGCTGAGAGCCGCCTGCGCCGGGGAACAGGCCCAGATTGATCTCGGGCAGGCCGAACTTGGCCGAGCTCGCGGCAAGGCGAATATCGAGGCAGAGCAGCAATTCGGTGCCGCCGCCCAGCGCCCAGCCGTTCACCGCGGCGATCGTCGGCTTGTCCAGCGTCTCGATGCGGCGGAAGACGCTGTGCAGCCGCTCGCCGAGCTCGAGATAATGCGGCAGGCCCTGGCGGCTATCGAGATCGGCGATATCGCCGCCGGCGACGAAGGCGCGCTCGCCGGCTCCGGTCAGGACGACGACCTTGACCAGCGGATCGGCCCCGGCGCGGCCCACGGCCTCGTCGAGCGCCGCAAGCGTCGCCATGTCGAGCGCATTCAGCGTCGCTGGCCGATTGATCGTGATCAGGGCGGTGGCGTCACGGCGCTCATAGAGAATGCTGTCGGACACGGGTGTTCCTCTCGATCTCAGGCGAGTGTGCGGCGCACGGCTTGCACCACCCGCTCGGCGGAAGGCAGGTAGGCCGTCTCCAACCCCTTGGAGAACGGCACCGGCATGAAGGGTGCGCCGACCCGTACGATCGGCCCGTCGAGTTCGTCGAAACCGATATCGGCCATCCGGGCGACGATCTCGGCGCCGACGCCAAAGGCCTCGACGGCCTCGTGCACCACGACGAGGCGATGGGTTTTGGCGAGCGAGCGCAGGACGGCCTGCTCGTCCCAGGGCTGGATGCTGCGCAGGTCCAGGATTTCGGCCTCGACGCCCTCCCCCGCGAGCTGGGAGGCAGCGGCCAGGGCCGTGTGGACGGCGGCGCCATAGGCAATGATGCTGACATCCCTGCCCTCGCGCAGCGTCGCCGCCTGGCCGAGCGGGATGACCGGCAGCTCGGCCGGCACGTCGGCCTTCATGGCGTAGAGCGCCTTGTTCTCGACGAAGACGACCGGGTCGGGATCGGCGATCGCCGCGCGCAGCAGGCCATAGGCGCTGGCCGGGTCGGAGGGGCAAACGACCTTCAGCCCCGGCACATGGGCAAACCAGGCCTCCAGGCATTGCGAATGCTGGGGGCCGGCGCCAAGGCCGCCGCCATGCGGCGTGCGCAGCACCATCGGCACGGAGCTCTGGCCGCCGAACATGAAGCGCGCCTTGGCTGCCTGGTTCACCATCGCGTCCATGACCAGCGTGGTGAAATCCATGAACATGATCTCGACGACCGGCCTGAGGCCGCTGAGCGCGGCTCCCACGGCGGCACCCGCGATCGCGGCCTCGGAGATCGGCGTATCGACGATGCGTTCGGCACCGAAGCGCTCGCGCAGGCCGCGGCTGGCCCCGAAGGCGCCGCCGGCCTCGGAGACATCCTCGCCGATCAGGATGACGGTGGGGTCGGCCGCCATCGCGTCGGCCAAGGCGAGGTTGATCGCCTTGAGATAACGAAGCTCCGGCATCAGTGTGCCTCCATCCCGGCTGGCGCCGCTGTGTAGACATCCGCGAGCGCAGCCTCGAAACCGGGGCCAGGTGCCGCGCGCGCCGCCTCGACCGCGGCATGAATGCGCGCCTTGACCTCTTCGGTGATGCTGGCCAAGGCGTCCTCGGCGATGCCRGCCTCAACCAGCTGCGTCGCGGTGATCCGCAGCGGGTCGCGTTCGCTCAGCGCAGCGAGGTCGGCGGCATCACGGTATTTCTGGGCATCGCCCTCGAAATGGCCACGCACGCGCGTCGTCATGCATTCGAGGATGCGCGGGCCGTCCGCCCGGACCTCGGGCACGATCCGCGCGGCGGCCTCGGCAACGGCAGCGACATCGTTGCCGTCGACCAGGACATGCGGGATCCGGTAGGCGGCGGCCAGATCCTTCAATGCAAAGGAGAGCTGCTTCGAGGTCGGCAGGAATTCGCCCCAGCCATTGTTCTCGCAGACGAAGAGCATGGGCAGCCGCCAGAGCGCCGCCATGTTCAGGCATTCATGCACGAGGCCCTCGGCCAGCGCCCCGTCACCGAAGAAGGCAACCGCGATCGCGCCGTTCTTCTGCGTCCGATGCGCGAGCGCGCTGCCGAGCGCGATCGAGAGCCCGGCCCCGACAATGCCGTTGGCGCCAAGCATGCCGACCGACATGTCGGCGACATGCATCGAGCCGCCGCGGCCGCGGCAGAGCCCGGTATCCCGGGCCAGCAGTTCCGCAAAGAACCCGTCGAGCGAAAGCCCCTTGGCGATGGCATGGCCGTGGCCGCGATGGGTCGAGGCGATCGTATCCTGCGCCGTCAGGGCCGCCATGACGCCARCCGACACCGCCTCCTGGCCGATGCTCAGATGGATGAAACCCGGCACCTCGCCATCGGCGAACATCGCGCTCAGCCGCTCTTCGCTGCAGCGGATCAGCACCAGCGAACGATAGAGCGCGAGCAACCCGTGGGCGGCGTTGTGGCCGGCCGGCGCGACGGAAGGGTCCAATGGTTCTGTCATGAAGCTCTCAATCACCAGGAGTCGCATTTAACATAAAATGATTTATGAGTCATAATTCATTTTTTGAGAATGCAACTGCTTCGATGCCAGGACGTTGATGCGAAGCGGGTCACGCCAAGTGGATCACGCCGGGCTACGCCGCCCGGCGCCGGCCTTCGATCTCCGAGAAGAGCCCGACGACCTCCGGTCATAGGTCGTCATCTGCCGCGTGCTCGGCGCGCCGTGGACCAGGGTCGTGGCAATGCAGAACGGAATGCTCATCAGCGTGCCTGAAATCGAGCTGAACGGGCCGGTCGCATCCATGCCGGCATAACCGGTCTCATAGGGGTTCATCCGCACGCGCACCGCCGCGAGCGGCCTGCTAGCCAGCACCTCGCGCAGGGCGAGCGCACCGGTCACCGGCGTCTGGTTGAAAGCGCAAACCGGAAAGGGCTTGAAGGTGACGCGCAGGATCGCCCAGTCGCGGCCGAGGCTGGCGGCGAGACCGGCCGGCGCCTCCACCCCGGCAAAGCTGCGCGCGAGCCCCGCCCTGCCCTCCACGGCATGCGGCGCGGAGACCGAGCCGGCCGCGGCAAGCTCGGCGGCGGCCAGGCCGTTGCGGGCGACGATGCCGACCTGGTAGCGCCATTCGTCGGTGCCGTCGGCAAAGGATTGCAGGACGCCGCCGGTGAACGAGACGGCATTGGCCAGCGCTGCCGCGAGCGTCGCCTCGTCAAGCTCCATCAGCGTRCCGGCCGCAGCCGCAGCCGCAACGGTGCCATAGGTCGCGGAGGAGCGGAACCCGGCCGGCGTCGTGCGGCCGGCGAAGGCCTGCTCCAGCAAGCCGCCAGCCTCGTAGCCCGCGACCAGCGCCGGAAGCAGCCTTGCAAGCGGATAGGCCCTGGCCTCGATCATCGCCAGCAGCATCGGGATCAGGATCGTGCCGAAATGCGCCGCCCCGCAGGTATCCTCCTGGGCCCGGCCATGGAACAGCGCTGCATTGGCGAGGCAGGCAGCGCCGATCGTGCTGCGCCTGCCATCGCCGAGCAGGGTCGCCCCGTGGGCGATCTCGCCATCGAGCGCCAGGGCGGCCTTGCGCGCCACCGGCGCATAGGGCGTATCGAAGCCATTGACCGCCATGCCGAGCGCATTGACGAGGCAGGACCGGGCCTTGGCCACAACCTCGGGCGGCAGGGTCTCCGTGCGCAGCTGCACGACAAAACGGGCGATCTCGCGGGTGAGCGTCGGCACGAGCAATCTCCTGGGCGATCAGAGCGCGAGATAACGCTGGCGGATGTCGTCATTCGCCTTCAGGGCCGCGATCGAGCCCTTGAAGACGATCTGGCCCTTGTCGATCACGGTCGCGTCCGTCGCGAGGCCGAGGCAGAAATGCATGTTCTGCTCGGCGATCAGGATCGTGACGCCGGTCTGGCGCAGCGTGCGGATCAGCTCGCCGATGCGCTGCACGATGATGGGCGCGAGGCCTTCGCTGGGCTCGTCCAGAAGCAGCACCGAGGGGTTGCCCATCAGCATGCGGGCGATCGCGAGCATCTGCTGCTCGCCGCCTGAGAGGCGCCCGGCCATGCGCTGGCGCAGGGGCACGAGCAGCGGGAACACCTCGTAGATGCGTTCGAGGTTCCACTCGTCCCGCCCATCGGGGCCCTTCTTCGCGGCGATCAGCAGGTTGTCCTCGACGCTGTGCTGCGGAAAGACCTGCCTGTCCTCGGGCACGAAGCCGAGCCCGGCGCAGGCGATGCGATGCGGTTTCTGGCGCGTCGTCTCGGCGCCGTTCAGGCGCACGCTGCCGCGCCGCGGCGGGGCAAGACCGGCGATCGCCTTCATCGTCGTGCTCTTGCCGGCGCCGTTGCGGCCGAGCAGCGCCATGGTCTGGCCCTGCTCGACGGAAAAGCCGACACCGAACAGGATCTGGCTCGCCCCATAGAAGACGTCGACGCCGGACAGCGCGATGACCGCAGGGCTGGTGACGGAACCGCCGCTCATGCCGCCACCTCATGCTCGCTGCCKAGATAGGCCTCGATCACGGCCGGATTGGTCCGGATCTGCTGCGGCGTGCCTTCCGCCAGAACCCGGCCATAGCTCAGGACGCGGATCGACGGGGCGATCTTGAAGACGATGTCCATGTCGTGCTCGATGAAGACCACGGTCATCTTCTGCCGTTCCCAGAGCTCATGGACCTTGTCGATGACGCGCCAGCGTTCCTCGGGGCCCATGCCGGCGGTCGGCTCGTCGAGCAGGAGCACGCGCGGCTCGAGCACCAGGGCAAGCGCGATATCGAGCAGCTTCTGGTCGCCATGCGAGAGATTGGCCGAGAGGATGTGGCGCTTGTCGTGAAGCCCGACCATCGCGACGCAATGGCCGGCATGGGCGCGCGTCGAGGCGAGCGGGAAACGCGTGCCGAGGCGGCCCGCGTGGCGGTGATGCGCGGAGACCGCGGCCAGCAGGGTTTCCTCGACCGTCAGCGACGGGAAGATGCTCGCGACCTGGAAGGCCCGCCCGACCCCGCGCCGGACGATCTCACCGATGCTCAATCCGACGAGGTTCTGGCCATCGAGCCGGATCTCGCCGCTATCGGGCCGGATCGCCCCCGAGAGCTGGTTGAAGAAGGTGCTCTTTCCCGCGCCGTTCGGCCCGATGATCGCGGTCAGCGAGGCGGTCTCGAAGGTCAGCGTGACGTCGTCGGTCGCGCGCACCCCGCCAAAGGCCTTCACCAGATTGCGGATCTCAAGCATCGCTGCCGTTCCCCGGATCGCGGAAGCCGCCATAGCTGTGCCAGGAGGTGCCCGCGAGCCAGCCGCAATCGACGGGAACGTCGATGCCCGTGATCGCGGACGCGTCGGG
>NZ_JBFTRC010000073.1:0-24951 GCF_056399325.1 Allobosea sp. 01N443 | reverse complement strand
GCACAGGAGACGGCACACCATCTCGTGCTCGCCAATCTGAGCGGCCATGACCGCCATGGTGTCGGCATGATCCCGCTCTATTTCACCTCGCTGGCGGACGGGAACCTGAAACCGGACGCAGCGCCCGTCACGAAACTCGACAGCGCTCCCTTCCTGATCATCGACGGCCAGGTCGCGCTCGGGCAGCCCACCGCGCGCGAGGCGGTCGAACGCGCAGCCAAGATGGCGCAAGACGGTGGCGTCGCCATCGTCAGTCTGCTGGACGCGCACCATATCGGCCGCATCGGCCACTATGCTGAGATCGCCGCGGAAGCCGGGCTGATCTCGTTCTTCTGGGTGAATGTCGCCGGCCGCCCGCCGATCGTCGCGCCCTATGCCGCCAAGGAAGCCCGTTTCGGCACCAATCCGCACGCCATCGGCATTCCCGTGCCTGATGGTGAGCCGATCATCCTGGATTTCGCCACCAGCCGCATGGCGCATGGCAAGGCTCGCGTCGCGCTGAACAAGGGCGTTGAGGTGCCTCCGGGCTACATCATCGATGGCGAGGGCAGGCCAACGACCGATCCCGCCCATGTCTTCCAGCACGCCATTCCGGACCTGCCGCTCGGCGCGTTGCTGCCCTTCGGCGATCACAAGGGCGCCGGCCTGTCGCTGATTGCCGAACTGCTCTCAGCCGGACTGATGGGCGCTGCCCGTATCGACGAAAAGCCACAGAGGAGCTGGATCATCAATTCGCTGTTCGGCGTGCTGATCGACCCGTCGCGGCTGGAGCCGGACGCCGCGCTCCGCAAGAGCCGGACCGAGAGCTATCTCGCGTTTGTTCGCGCCGCGAAGCCGCAGGACCCAGCCAGTCCCGTGCTGGCGCCGGGCGACAAGGAGCGCGCGGTCCGCGCCGAGCGCGGTCGCGCCGGCATTCCTCTTGACGATGAGACCTGGTCGCAGATCAAGGGGGCAGCGGCGCGCTACGGGATTGATGCAGAGCAGTACTGAGCGCTCAGGCTCGCAATGGGAGCACGGGGCGCCAATGACGCTTGATGACTACAACGCGTTCTGCGCCTCATTGCCAGCGACGAGCCATGTCGTGCAATGGGGCGGCGCCCATGTCTGGAAGGTCGGCGGCAAGGTTTTTGCCATTGCCGGCTGGAGCGGCGGCAAGCCGCTGGCCGTCACCTTCAAATGCTCGGATATGGCCTACACCATCCTCCAGGAGCAGCCCGGCCTGCGGCCTGCCCCCTATCTCGCCTCACGGGGAATGACCTGGATCCAGCGGCAATCCGATGAGAGCATGGCCGACGATGCGCTTCGGGATTATCTCCGCGAAAGCCATCGTCTGATTGCGCTCAAACTGACAAAGACGCTGCGCCAGCAATTGGGGTTGAACGGCTAAAGTATCGGCCCGAAAAGTGGATTGCGGTTTTCGGGAAAGCCGATGCAAAGACAAAGGGTTAGATCATCGGACTGGATACGATATCCGGTCCGATGATCTAAGGCGTCGGCCCCAAACGTGGATCGCGATTTTCGGAAAAGCCGACGCGAACACAGGAGATGAGGCCATCGGACCGGATACGAGATCCGGTCCGATGATCTAAAGCTGCGCCTCGCCGCGCAGCACCGGTACGCATCCGCCGCCGACGGTCGCGCGGATGCCGTCCTCACTGCGCCGCGCCGTCAATTGCAGCAGACTCGGGCGCCCCATCTCGACGCCCTGGGTGAGTTCGAAGCGTGCACTCTCGCCATCACCAAGCGATAGCAGCAACGCTGCCAGCGTGGCACTCGCCGAACCCGTTGCCGGGTCCTCCCATGTACCGGCCAATGGCGCAAACATGCGGGCGCGGATGCTCTCCCCATCACGCACATAGAGGAAGAGCGATAACCGCTTCTCCAGCTCCGGGTGCGCTGCTTCAAGCGCCCGGAACGATGCGAGATCGGGAACGGCCCGTGACAGAGCCTCCGCCTTCACTTCGGTCAGCACGAAGCGCACGCCGACCGAGGCTTGGAGCGGCTGGTGCGACGCGACCACCACATCCGAGGGATTCAGACCGGCACAGGCGGCAATCCCGGCAACGGGGAGCGTGATGCCTGTCGAGAGCGGCTGCGGCGCAGCGATCGTGGCGCCCGTCACCGTGCCATTGGGATCTCGCTCAACCTTCACCTCGACGAGGCCCGCGATTTCCTCGAAAAGAAGCACGCCATCGCGGTCGTGGCCATGCCGCGCCAGCACACAGGCCGTACCCACGTTGGGATGGCCCGCAAAGGGCATTTCGCCGGTGCGGTGGAAGATGCGGACACGTGCGGTATGAGCCGAATCGTCTGGCGGCAGCACGAAGGTCGTCTCGCTGAGATTCATCTCCGCGGCCAAGGACTGCATCTGCGCGTCCGACATGCCCCGAGCATCGGTGAAAACGGCCAGCGGATTTCCGCCAAAGCGACGGTCCGTGAAGACATCGACGGTTTCGAAGGGGTAGGACGGCATGGCGGCTCCGATCGACGCTGGAATCCGATGGCTCAGAGGGATTCCTCTTGCCATGAATTAGGGATTTGGCAAAGTGCCAGAATGAACCCGGCTGACCTGTTCCGCGCGCTCGCCAATGAGCGCCGCCTCCAGATCCTGGATTGGCTGAAGGATCCGCGCGCGCATTTTCCGCCACAGGTCGACGGAGATCTGGTCGAGGATGGGGTTTGCGGGGTCTTCATCGCCGAGAAGCTCGGTATCAGCCAGCCGACGCTGAGCGAACACATGAAGGTTCTCGTGCGGGCCGGGCTGGTGACGCCGAGGCGGATCAGGCAATGGACCTTCTACCGGCGCAATGAGGAGCGCATCTGCGCTGCCAAGGCAGCGATGCTCGCAGAGCTTTAGCTCGGCGGAGATCAGTGCTCCTTCGTGGCGGTGTCGTAGCTCAGGCTCCAGCCATTGCCCTGCAGCCAGAGCCGCGCAGAGGATTTTTCGTCGCCGCGCCTGAGGCTGCGCACGAATTCCGCATCTCCGCCGCCAAAGGCCGCCCACAGGGCCGCCTGCTCGGCCGGCGTCCCGGCAAGGGCGCCTTCAGCGCAGACGAAGGATGCCATTCCGAGCCAGGAGACGCTGAAGCCCTCGCCCTGAGGTTCAACCAGGTAGCCCGCACCGCGAAAGGAATGTCGCCCTCTCCTGCCCCTTGCATCGACCGGCCCGGGCACGCCAAGCGGAAAGATCAGCCGGCCACCGGGCGCGAGGCGATCGAGCCATGCCTCGGCAGGGCGGGCGGCGGCGAAATTGACATAGATGCAATCGACCGGCTCGCGCGGCCATTCGGCGCCGTCGCCCTTGACGACCGTGACCGAGGGCTGGTCCGACAGATTGGCGGCGGCACGCTCGGCCAAGACCGGATCGTACTCGACCGCCAGCACCTGTCCCGCGGGGCCGACAAGCTGCGCCAGGATTGCCGTATAATATCCGGTGCCAGCACCGATATGGACGACGCGCTCGCCCGCACGCGGCCTCAGCGCATTCAGCCAATGGGCATGCAGGCTTGGGCTGCCGTTGTTGACGCCGCGCTCCGGCGCCAAGGCGATCAGGACATCCTGATAGACGACGGTCGGATCACTGGATGTCAGGATCGCATAGCTGCCGCCGCGCGACATATGCCATGGCGGCGGGCCGATGAAGCACTCGCGCGCGACTGCCGCAAAGGCGCTCTCGAGCGCAGGATTATCGGCGACGCCGACGCTGGCGAGCATCTGCCGGGCATATGCGCGCCGCACGATCGCGAGCTCCCGCTCGTTCGTCCTGCGCTGTCCCGGCACGGAAGCCCGCCTGCCCTTGTCACCACATGTCGAGCGCTACTCTGGCCTCGTCCGACATCCGGGACTGGTCCCAGGGCGGATCGAAGGTCATGCTCACCGTCACCGCAGCGACGCCGGGCACGGCGCTCACCGCGTTCTCGACCCAGCCGGGCATCTCGCCGGCAACCGGGCACCCTGGCGCGGTCAGAGTCATGTCGATCGCGACCTGGCGGTCATCGGCGATATCGACCCGGTAGATCAGGCCGAGCTCATAGATGTCAGCCGGAATCTCCGGATCGTAGACCGTCTTCAGCGCTGCAACGATATCGTCGGTGAGACGATCGATCTCCTCCGGCGGCAGGCCCGAGCTCGCGCCCATGCTGGGGGCGTTCGGCTTCAGCTCTTCGGTGGCGCTCTCACTCATCACAACAATCCCGTTCAGGCGAAAAGGCTCTCGGCCTTCCGCAACGCCTCGACCAGATGGTCGACTTCTTCCAGCGTATTGTAGAGGCCGAAAGAAGCCCTGCAGGTCGACGTCACTCCATATCGGGCCAGAAGCGGCATCGCGCAATGGGTACCGGCCCTGACTGCGACACCTGCGCGGTCGATCACGGTCGCAACGTCATGCGCATGCGCGCCCTTCAACTCGAAGGAGACGATCGCACCCTTGTTCGCAGCCCTGCCGAATATCCGGATCGAGTTCATCTCGCCGAGCCGCTGCATGGCATAGCTGGTGAGCTTGGCCTCGTGGGCGGCGATATTCTCGCGCCCCAGCGCCATCATGTAGTCGAGCGCGGCACCGAGCCCCACGGCCTCGACGATCGCCGGCGTCCCCGCCTCGAAGCGATGCGGAGGGTCGTTATAGGTGATCGCGTCCTCGCTGACGGTGACGATCATCTCGCCGCCGCCCTCATAGGGGGGCAGCTTTTCCAGCCATTCGCGCTTGCCCCAGAGGACGCCGGAGCCAGTCGGTCCATAGGTCTTGTGGCCGGTGAAGCAGTAGAAATCGCAGCCGAGGGTCTGCACGTCGACCGGCAGATGCACCGCGCTCTGGCTGCCATCCACGACCAGCGGAATCCGATAGGCCTGACAGATGGCAGCAACCTCGGCGATCGGAACGATCGTGCCGATCGCATTCGACATATGGGTCAGTGCCACGATCTTGGTGCGCGGCGAGATCAGCTTCTCGAATTCCTCGATGAGGAAATTGCCGTCCTCGTCGATCGGCGCCCATTTGATCACCGCCCCATGCCGCTCGCGCCAATAGTGCCAGGGCACGATGTTGGAATGGTGCTCCAGGATCGAGAGAATGATCTCGTCGCCCTCCTGGATGCCGAGATGGCGCCCGAGAGACGAGGCAACGAGATTCAGCGCGCCGGTCGAGGACCGGGTGAAGATGATCTCTTCGAGATGGGCGGCATTGAGGAAGCGGCGCGCGCTTTCGCGCGCCGCCTCATAGGCCTCAGTCGAAGCGTTGGCGAGGTAGTGCAGCCCGCGATGGACATTGGCATAGTCCTCGCGCATCAGCCGGCTCATCGCATCGATGACGACATTCGGCTTTTGCGCCGAGGCCGCATTGTCGAGATAGACCAGCGGCTTGCCGTAGACCTCCCGGCTCAGGATCGGGAAATCCCGGCGGATCGCCGCAACGTCATAAGGCTTCACCGGCGCATTCATGGTCAGGCCTTTCCAGGATTGCTTGGCCTGTCGGCGACGAGCACGCCGGCATGGCCCCAGTCCTCGCGCTCGATCTCCTGGATCACGATATGGGTGTTGTCCGGGTTCTTGCCGAGCACGCGGACAAGGGTCTGCGTGAACTCCTTGACGATCTCGGCCTTCTGTTCACGGGTCGCACCCTTGGTGATCTGGAGATTGACGTATGGCATCAGGCTGCCTTCTCGGCTGTGTGCTCGCGGTTGGCGAGCCAACCTTCGACTTCGCCCATGATCAGGTCGCGCAACGCCTCGTCGGCAACGAACTCGACCGCCTCGCCGGCAAAGGCCTGCAGAACCAGCGCCTCGGCCTGAGGCCGCGGCAGGCCGCGCGCCATCAGATAGAAGAGCTGCTCGCCATCGATCTGCGCCACGGTGGCGCCATGGCCGCAGACCACGTCGTCGGCGAAGATCTCGAGCTCGGGCTTGTTGAACATGGTCGCGCCGTCGTTCAGGAGCAGCGCATTGCTCTTCATGCTGCCATCGGTCTTCTGCGCATGCTGACGCACGATGACCTTGCCCTGGAAGACGCCGGTGCCTTCGCCGCCAATGATCGACTTGAACAGCTCGCGGCTGGTGCCGTGAGGGACTTCATGGTCGACCACGAGCGTGACGTCGGAATGCTCCTGGCCACCGAGCAGGTTGACGCCGCGTAGCCCGACCTCAGTGTGCTCTCCGGCATAACGCACGAAATGCTGCTGACGCACCGTGCCCGCATTGAAGATCAACGCGAAGGAGTCGAACCTGGCATGGGCGCCAACAGTCGCGAGCAGGCTCAGTACCTGCACAGTCTCGGCCGGCTGGCGCGTCACGAGCCGGATGTGCTGGATCTCGCTTTCGTCGCCGGCTTCGAAGACGATCGCCGTGTTGATCTGCGCAGCTTTCGCCCCGACGCTCTCGCTGATCTCGACGATCGAGCCCTTGACGCCCTTGCCGGCAAGCACGACCGAGCGGCTGAAGATCGCCTGCTCGTCTTCGCCGGAGGCGAGCGAGATGATCGCGATCGGCGMGGCGAGTTCGGTGCCTTCCGCGATCTCGACCAGGACACCGTCACGCATCAACGCCGTGTTGAGCATCAGGCCGGTATCGCCTTCCGCGACGCCGGGACCGGAGAGGATCCGCGTCAGATCCTCGCGTGGCGAAACCAGCGCGTCGGCCAGGGCATGAACCGTGACGCCCTCGGGCAAGGCAGCGAGGCCCGAAAGCTCGGCATTGAAGGCGCCGTCGATCAGGACGAGCCTGAGACCGTCCAGCTCCAGCGTGGAAAGACGGTCGCGCACGGCCTGGGTTGCAGCATTGCCGCCGGCGAGAGGCTTCGCCTCGCGCAGCATCATGCGCAGATCCGTATAGCGCCAGGCTTCGAGGCGGCGATGCGGCAGGCCCTTGGCCTCGAAGCCGGCGAAGGCATCTTCGCGCAGCTTGCGAACCGGCCCGGCTCCCGGCAGCTCAGCCTTCACATTGGCGAACTGCTGGGCGAGGACCTGCTCGGCCGCGGTCTTCAGCGGGGTGACGATGGCCATCAGGCGGCCTCCCCATAGGCTGCGTAACCGCTCTTCTCGAGCTCCAGGGCCAGTTCCTTGCCGCCGGTGCGGACGATGCGGCCCCTGGCCATGACATGCACGGTGTCGGGCACGATGTGCTCGAGCAGGCGCTGGTAGTGGGTGATCACCAGGAAGCCGCGGCTCTTGTCGCGCAAGGCATTGACGCCTTCGGCAACGATGCGCAGCGCGTCGATGTCTAGGCCGGAATCGGTCTCGTCAAGGATGCACATGGAGGGCGCGAGCAGCGCCATCTGCAGGATCTCCATGCGCTTCTTCTCACCGCCGGAGAAGCCGACATTGAGCGGGCGGCGCAGCATTTCACGATTGATGCCAAGGCCATCAGCTGCAGCGTTGACGCGCTTGATGAAGTCTGGCGTCAGCAGTTCGCCCTCGCCGCGAGCCCTGCGCTGCGCGTTCATCRCCGCCTTCAGGAAGGTCATGGTGGCGACGCCGGGGATCTCCAGCGGATACTGGAAGGCCAGGAAGATGCCGGCGGCGGCGCGGGCATCGGCCTCCATCTCCAGCACGTTCTCGCCATTCAGCAGGATCTCGCCGTCGAGGACCTCATAGTCCTCCTTGCCGGCGATGACATAGGACAGGGTCGACTTGCCGGAGCCGTTCGGCCCCATGATGGCAGCGACCTCGCCGTCATTCACGGTGAGGTTCAGGCCGTTCAGGATCTGGGTGTCCTCGTCGGCGATCTTGACGGTCAGGTTGCGGATTTCGAGCATTGGTCAGAGTTCCGGTTTCTGCCGCGTCGCGCTCGGTCTTGTGCCAAGCATCCGCGGCTGGTGTCTGTTCAAGAAGGGCGTGGCTGGTCTGGACATGCCAGACCATGATGTCGCGCTAGCCGACGGAGCCTTCGAGCGAGATGGTGATGAGCTTCTGCGCCTCGACGGCGAACTCCATCGGGAGTTGCTGCAGCACCTCCTTGACGAAGCCGTTGACGATCAGCGCCACCGCCTCCTCCTCGGAGAGGCCGCGCTGCTGGCAATAGAAGAGCTGATCCTCACCGATCTTCGAGGTCGTCGCCTCATGCTCGAAGATCGCGGTGGCGGTCTTCGCCTCGATATAGGGGATCGTGTGCGCGCCGCACTGGTCGCCGATCAGCAGCGAATCGCAGTTGGTGAAGTTGCGCGCGCCCGTCGCCTTGCGATGCGCCGAGACCATGCCGCGATAGGTCGAGTCCGACTTTCCCGCCGCGATGCCCTTGGCGATGATCTTCGAGGTGGTGTTGCGGCCGAGATGAATCATCTTGGTGCCGCTATCGACCTGCTGCATGCCGTTCGACACGGCGATCGAGTAGAACTCGCCGCGCGAGCCGTCGCCGCGCAGGATGCAGGACGGGTATTTCCAGGTGATGGCGGAGCCGGTCTCGACCTGCGTCCACGAGATCTTCGAGTTCTTGCCACGGCAATCGCCGCGCTTGGTGACGAAGTTGTAGATGCCGCCCTTGCCCTCGGCATCGCCGGGGAACCAGTTCTGCACGGTCGAGTACTTGATCTCGGCATCATCGAGCGCGATCAGCTCGACCACCGCCGCGTGGAGCTGGTTCTCGTCGCGCTTCGGCGCCGTGCAGCCTTCGAGATAGCTCACATAGGAGCCCTCTTCGGCGATGATCAGCGTGCGCTCGAACTGGCCGGTGTTCTGCTCGTTGATGCGGAAATAGGTCGACAGCTCCATCGGGCAGCGCACGCCCTTGGGGATGTAGACGAAGGAGCCATCGGTGAAGACCGCACTGTTCAGCGTGGCGAAGTAGTTGTCGGTCACCGGAACGACGGTGGCGAGGTACTTCTTGACGAGCTCGGGATGCTCCTGGATCGCCTCGGAGATCGAGCAGAAGATCACGCCGGCCTCGGCCAACTCCTTCTTGAAGGTGGTGACAACCGAAACGGAGTCGAAGACCGCATCGACCGCAACGCGGTTCTCCGGCGCGACGCCAGCGAGAATCTCCTGCTCACGGAGCGGAATACCGAGCTTCTTATAGGTCTCAAGGATCGCCGGATCGACCTCGTCGAGCGATTTCGGCTGCGCGCCCATCTTCGGCGCGGCGTAGTAATAGATGTTCTGATAATCGATCGGCGGGTAGTTGACGCGCGACCAAGTCGGCTCCGTCATCGTCTTCCAGCGCCGGAAGGCATCCAGCCGCCATTCCAGCATCCATGCCGGCTCGTTCTTGCGCGCCGAGATGTAGCGGACCGTGTCTTCGGTCAGCCCCTTGGCGGGCTTATCGACTTCGATCTCGGTGACGAAGCCGTATTTGTACTCGGTCACGTCAATCGACTTGACCTGATCAATGGTCTCCTGGACCGCTGCCATATTCAGTCTCCAGTCGCGGGTTCAAGGCCCGCCGGTTCTTTCAAGATAGTCGCCGGAACAGTCAGGCCGCCGCCTGCCTCTCCCGACCGGTTTTCGCGGCAAGCGCCTTCGCGTATGCCGCAAGGAAATGAGCGATATCGGCCTCGGAAGTGGTCCATCCCAGGCTCGCCCGCAAGGCCCCTGCACTCATGACAGGGTCGACGCCCATGGCATCCAGGACATGCGAGCGCTTGACCTTGCCCGAGGAGCAGGCCGAGCCGGACGAGAGCGCTATGCCAGCGAGATCCAGCATGATCAACGCCGTTTCCGCCTTGATCCCCGGCGTCGCGAAGGCGCTGGTATTCGGCAGACGCGGAGCAGCGCCACCGAACAGGACCGTTTCCGGTGCGAGCGCAAGGATTCCAGCTTCCAGCGTGCTGCGGAGGCTCGAAAGCCTGGTTGCCTCTGTCGCTATTGCCCTGCCGGCGATCTCGGCAGCAATGCCGAAGCCTACGATGCCGGGAACGTTTTCGGTGCCGGCACGCCAGCCACGCTCCTGCCCACCACCGCGAACCGGCTTGTCGGCGAGTTCGTAGGCACCACTGCGGAGGACGATGGCGCCAACTCCCTTCGGACCACCGATCTTGTGCGCAGACAGCGCCAGAACATCTGCGCCCAATGCGTTGATATCGATAGAAATTTTGCCGGCGGCCTGAACCGCGTCGCAGTGCAGCAGCGCGCCGTAGCGCCTGGCAATGACCGTTGCTTCGGCAATCGGTTGAATGACGCCGGTTTCGTTATTCGCAAGATGCAGCGAAACCAGCGCCCGCGCGCCGGGTTGCTCGCTGGCCAATTTCTGCAGCCGCGCCTCGAGCCAGGCCAGATCGGCAACCCCCGTGGCATCGACCGGGATGGCTTCCGCCGCACCACCTGCGAAGCGATGACCGTCGCGGACGCAGGCATGCTCGGTCGCGCCATAGAGCAGAAGCGAGCCCGGCACGCGGATGCAATCGCGTCCGCCACTGCATTCCATCAACCCCGGCGAAAGCACCGTGGCATTAGCCTCCGTACCGCCGCTGGTGAAAACGACGTTAGCCGGGCTGGCACCGCAAAGGCGTGCGACCTGTTCCCGTGCCTTCTCGACAGCAGCCCGCGCCAGCCTGCCCTCACCGTGGACGGAGGATGGATTGCCGGGCATGCGCAACGCGGCCAGCATCGCCTCCGCCACGTCCGGGCGAACCGGCGTGGTGGCGTTGTGGTCGAGATAGCTGCGGGCTGACCCGGTCACGTTTGCGAAGCTCCGATCCAGCGGCGGCCTGGCCGGCACGAAATGCTTGAAATTGCACCCCTGCGCCGTGCTATAGCCGCCCATCCAACCGGCCGTGTTCCGGGACCGCAGGTTCGCCAAAACGGCAAACCGCTCGTTTGTTCCGGTCTTGTTCACGGCTGTTAGAACTATTCTAAGCGCTTGATGTAGGGCGCGAGCGGCAGGTCCGTCAAGGGCAGCGGGACATTTTGGACGGCAGTTTGCCGCCGATTTGCCGGTTGCGCGCGGCTCTGCCCCAACAAAAGGCGAGTGTGATATGCCCGAGGTGATTTTCAACGGACCGGCCGGACGGATCGAAGGTCGCTACCAGCCCGCAAAGAAGAAGGGCGCCCCGCTCGCCATCATCCTGCACCCGCACCCTCAGTTCGGCGGCACGATGAACAACCAGATCGTCTACAATCTGTTCTACACGTTCGTGAACCGGGGCTTTTCGGCGCTGCGCTTCAACTTCCGCGGCGTCGGCCGCAGCCAGGGCCATTTCGACCATGGCGCCGGTGAACTGTCGGACGCCGCCGCTGCGCTGGACTGGATGCAGGCGCTGAACCCCGAGGCCAAGAGCTGCTGGATCACCGGCGTCTCCTTCGGCGCCTGGATCGGCATGCAGCTCCTGATGYGCCGCCCGGAGATCGAGGGCTTCATGTCGATCGCCGCGATGGCGAACCGCTATGATTTCTCCTTCCTGGCGCCCTGCCCTTCCTCCGGATTGTTCGTGCACGGTTCGGAAGACCGCGTGGCGCCGGTCAAGGAGGTCATGGCCGTGATCGAGAAGGTGAAGACCCAGAAGGGCATCCAGATCGAGCACGCCGTCGTCGAGGGCGCCAACCACTTCTTCGATGGTCGCGTCGACCAGCTGATGGAGGCGGTCAGCCTCTATCTCGACCGGAAGGTCGGCCCCGAGATCAGCAAGGCCGAACAGGAACAGGTCTGAATTCAGCCCTCATCCCTGGGAGCCCGCGAAGCGGCATCCCGAAGGGCGCTCCAGCGCATACTGGAGACATCCTTCGGGACGCAATCCGCGGTTGCTCCTCGGGGATGAGGTCGCATTATGCAAACGAGCTTTCGCCATGACGACTTTCAAATCCGATCTTCTGCGCGTTCTCTCCGAGCGCGGCTATGTTCATCAGATCTCCGATCCGGAAGGGCTTGATGCGGCTGCGCTGAAGGGGCCGATCAGCGCCTATATCGGCTTCGACGCGACCGCGACGTCTCTTCATGCGGGCTCGCTCATCCAGATCATGATGCTGCACTGGATGCAGGAGACCGGTCACAAGCCAATCGCACTGATGGGCGGCGGCACCACGATGGTGGGTGACCCGTCCTTCAAGGACGAGGCGCGCAAGCTGCTCACGGTCGAAGACATCGAGCGCAATCTGGCGGGTATCCGTAAGGTTTTTGCCCGCTATCTCGACTTCGATGGCGCAGCAAGCATGATGAACAATGCCGACTGGCTGCTGGGGCTCAATTATCTCGAGTTCCTACGCGATGTCGGCCGTCACTTCTCGGTCAACCGCATGCTGTCCTTCGACAGCGTGAAGACGCGGCTCGACCGCGAGCAGTCGCTGTCCTTCCTCGAATTCAACTACATGATCCTACAGGCCTACGACTTCGTGGAGCTGAACAAGCGCACGGGCTGCGTGCTGCAGATGGGCGGCTCCGACCAGTGGGGCAATATCATCAATGGCATCGACCTCGGCCACCGCATGGCGAATGTGCAGCTCTATGCGCTGACGTCGCCGCTGCTGACGACGGCCTCGGGCGGCAAGATGGGCAAGACCGCCAATGGCGCCGTCTGGCTCAATGCCGATCTGATGAGCCCCTATGAGTTCTGGCAGTTCTGGCGCAATACCGAGGACGCCGATGTCGAGCGCTTCCTGAAGCTCTACACCAAGCTCCCGATGGACGAGATCGCCCGTCTGGCAGCCCTCGGCGGTTCCGAGATCAACGACGCCAAGAAGGTACTCGCGACGGAGGCCACCGCATTGCTGCATGGCCGCGAGGCTGCGGAAGCGGCCTTCGAGACGGCGCGCCGGACCTTTGAGGAGGGCACGCTCGCAGAGGACCTCCCGAGCGTCGGAGTCTCGCGGACCGCTCTCGACGCAGGTCTCGGCGTCCTGACCGCCTTCGTCACCGCCGGCCTGGTGCCTTCGACCGGCGAAGCCCGCCGGCAGGTCAAGTCCGGTGGCCTTCGCGTCAATGACGAGGTCGTCACCGATGAGCGCGCGGCGCTCGGGGCAGGCCATCTCTCGCCGGAGGGCGTGATCAAGCTCTCCTTCGGCCGCAAGAAGCACGTCCTGCTGCGGCCGGAATAGACGCCCCCAAGTCGCGACACCAAGTCGCGGCGCCGAGCCAGGCTCAGCGCTGGGCTTGGCTCGGCGCAGGGACCGGTAGCCTGGCGGGGCGCTCCAGAGGGGCGCCCCCGAGCGGATCGACGAAACGACGCAGGATGCCGGGCGCAATCGCGGAGAGCGGATTGATCGACATGGTCGGCGCGCTGGCAGATCCCGATATCCGGAAATTCAGGGCGAACAAGCCGCCATACTGACCTCCGCCGAGGATCATTCCGACGACCGGCACCTGCGCGAAGGCGTTGTTGAAGGCATAGCTCGGCACGAAGGTGCCGCCGATATCGACCTTGTCGCGGCCGTAATCGACATTCCCCTGAAGCGTGAACCCGATCTGCTGACCCCAGATCACCATGTCCGAGACATCCAGGCGGCTGGCAGAACGGGTGAATTCTGCCCTCAGCTTGGTGAAGGCGACCTCGCTGGCGTCGATGCGTCCTCCCGCTCCGCCAACGCGATCGCCGGACAGGGCCGTCACTGCCTGCTCTCCGAGGACCCGCCGCAACGCCGGTTCGTCGCGCACGACGAAGTTGCGGAAGAGCAGCTCTCCGCTTTGGCGCGTGTCGCCCGGGCCCAGCGTCAGCACCAGATCGCCGCCGTGAGCCCGACGGTAGAAGTCAAAGAAGCGCAGCACCGAGCCGCCATTCTCCGACTGCAGGACAAGTGTGCCGGCGCCCTCACCTTGACGGGCCTGCCTTGCGGAAACGCTTGCCCGGCCGATACGACCGTCGAAACTCAGGGAGCGTAGGTCACCATTTCGCTTCGAGAACTTCAGCACTCCGTTGCCGATCGCCTCGTTGTTGAATCCGGTCAGGATCGGCACGTCGAGATCGACGTCGACATCGTTGCCGCGCGCGGCGTTCTTGTCGCCTCGCGCCGTCGGAGCCGCGCCGACCTGCAGGTCACGAATGAAGGGCCGTACATCGGCAACCTGCCCGCGGATCACCAGCTTCGTTACCGTTCCGTCACGCTTGGCCTCGACCTTGAGATTGTCGCCGGGGGATATCCGAAACTGCGAGAGGCTGGCCCCCTCGAACCCACTCTGCTTGTTGAGCTCGATCTTGCCACGGATCAGGACCGGCGACGCATCGAGCGTGAAATCATCGAGATCGGGACCATCGGCATCGACCAAGTAATTGAAGGTCGCCCGCCCCGCCCGCCCGGCGGGCTTGGCGAATCCGGGGATCACTCCGTCGATCGCCGTCTTGGTCAGATCGAGTTCGACACGCGGAGCGATTTCCGCACCCTTGCCAAGCTGTTTCGATACCTTGACCTGCACGGGGCCGTTGACGCCGAGCTCCGGCCCGAAGCCGCGCTTCTGGCGGGCAGCGTTGTCGAGCGTGAAGGCGAGCGTCGCCTCGCCCTGTCCCTTCGTGTTCTGGCGGATCTCCATCTGCGCGCGTTCGCCGCCGACGCGGCCTTCGCCCCGGATCGAAAGGCCAGTTCGATCGAACCCGACCGTGAAATTGGCCGCTTCGAGCTTCTCGGTGGCGAGCAATGTATCCGAGGCAATGTTGGAGAGCGTGCCGGAGCTCTGGACCACGACATCGGAAGGCTGGATATCGTCGGCCATCGGCAAGGTGATGACGGTCTTCAGGTCACTGCTGCCCCGAATCGAGGCCGGATCACCTGCTCCGGGATTGAACTCCTTGAGCGCCGGAAAGGTGAAGAGTGCCGCAACCGCGTCAGCCGGCCCGACGGAGCGGAAGCCGATCTTGGCCTGGGGACGCGGCGCCCAGGTATCGAGAATGCCAAAGCTGCCTTCGCTCAACGCGAGCTTTCGGCCATCACGCAGATCGGCTGTCGCCTTCGGGATGGTGAGCTGGACCGTCCGGCCGGTCGCGGTGCCGCTGACCGTGCCGTCGATCAGCGGCGGCAAACCGGGGCCCGGCAGATAGCGCACATTCGTCGCGTCCACCGTTACGAGCAGCGCCTTGTCGGGCATGCCTGCACCTTGCAGCATTCGGGCGTGATCTTCTGCCGGCAGGTCGACCTTGACATCCACCGCAGTGAGACGGCCTGCGGCCACCTCCCGGCTCAGCGAAGCGTGCAGATGGGGCGCAGTCCACTCCGGCCAGATTGCAAGGGCGGCCCGCGCGTCAGAATCCGTCGCCCGGATCCAGAACTGCTGATAGGGCGATTCGCCCCGCTTCTGCACAAGCCCGGTCATGTCGACCGCGATCAGCGGGCCGCGCAGTGAGAAACTCTCGATACGGACTTCCCCGGCCGAGCTGTCGAGGACGATGCCGCTCTGAATGCTGTCGATGGCGACCGCCGGATCCGAACCGACCCCGGCTATCTGTCCCTTGGCATCCAGCCCCACGCGCCAGACACCATTCTCTCCCCGCAAGCTGCCGGAACCACGCAGAACCGTCGGACCAGCCTTGAACTCCGCCGAGGTCACACGGAGATCAGCCAGCCCCGTTCCGCTCTCCAACTCGACATGGGCAGTATCGACCGAGATCGGTGCGACCGGGCTGTCGCGAAACGTGATCGTGCCAGGAAGGATGTCGAAGCGCGCCGACATCTTGCTTTCGCCGCCCGGGCGCTGAGCCAGGGAAATCTTGCCCTTCATCGGCAGCCCGTTGATCGCGACACTGGACGTGCCCACGGCGAGAGCAACAGCCTCGGCGGGCTCGAAGCGAACGACATCGATCTCCGCCCGCCGCGTTCCATCCGGATCGGCCGACAGGTCGATAGCGAGTTCCTTCCAGCGCGAGCCGGTCCGGCCCTTCATCGTGAGGCGGCTGACTCCGTTGCCGACACGCGACAATCTGATGTCGACATCCTCGAGACTGGTCCTCTGTCGACCATCGGGATCGACCAGTGCCAGCCTCGCTCCGCGCATGCCTGCCGTTTCGAGCGCGCCGAGAAGACCGTCTCCGGCTGCGACCGTCGCGACGGCCTCCATGATGTTGGTAAAGACGTTCCAATGGCTGGCATCTGGAATGGCGGGCGGCTGCACCACCGGTTCCGGGGGGGCCGCATCCGCATTCACGATCAATGCGCCGTCATGATTGACACCGAGACGCATGTTGACGCCACGCAGGTCGACCGACACCAGCCGGATTTCGCCGCGCAGCAGCGCCAGCGGCACATAGCCGAGCACGGCCTCCGGCGCACGGAAGGCCGCACCGCTACGGTGACGGAACGAAACCTGCCTAACCCGGAGCTGGGCACGCCCGTCGATCCGGCTGAGCTCTGCGCTGCCAGCCTCAACCTGCCAGTCAGGACCGAGCCGTTCTGCAATCGCGGCCGAGATGCGGCCCTCCAGGCCCGAGAGCGGAATCATCCCGGTGACCAGCAGAGCGCCAGCCGCGCCCGCCAGCGTCACCACAGCGACAGCCACCGCCACCACGATCGTGACAAGCCCAGCCTTCGCGCGCCGCGCGACCGCAGCAACCTCGTCGCAGGTCGTGCTTTCGGGTGCCACAACCCGCGGCGGCTCCTGACTGACCTTGTCGTTACCTTCGTTCACCAAGGACTTTCGCGTTCTGAAAGGGGCCGAAATGCGACTTCGGTCCGGCTTCACCAGATTCTATGAGTCTTCGCCGGCTCTGAATGGCCGTATGCGGGTTACACGGATGTTGCGGCCAGACTAACCGATTCGGCTTCTGCTCCATCCAGGCTGGCTGGCGCATGAACGGGCGGCACACCCTGCCCATCGATTCCGTGCGCTCCTTGCAGCGCGATCGCGACGAAAGGAAGGCAATTCATGGGCTTGCAGGTGGGCGATCTCGCACCCGAATTCACATTGCCAAGGGATGGCGCAGGCACGATCTCGCTCGCGGACCTTAGGGGACGCAAGATCGTACTCTATGCCTATCCAAAGGACGATACCGAGAGCTGCACAAAGCAAGCCATTGCCTTCAATGGCTTGCATGCGGAGTTTGCCGCAGCTGGGGCCGATATCGTCGGGATCTCTCCCGATCCGATCAAGCGTCACGATCGCTTCAAGCAGAAATATGCCCTCACCTTCCCGCTTGTCGCAGATGAAGCCCGCGCGGTGCTCGAGAACTACGGCATCTGGGTCGAGAAGAGCATGTATGGCCGCAAGTATATGGGGGTGGAGCGAACCACCTTTCTGATCGACCAGGACGGCCGCATCGTGCGGATCTGGCCCAAGGTAAAGGTCGCCGGCCATGCCGAAGAGGTGCTGGCGGCCGTTCGGGAGATGTGACACTCGCCGCAGAATGCTGAGCCGGCGCTGGCGATTTGCAAAGGATTAACCCTAACAAGGTCTACTCGCATCATCGGCAGCGTTACATCCGGTTTTGCGTATGACTCATCCCGCCTCGCCTGGCCCGGCCCTTCCCGTCACGGGACTGGCCTCACACAAGAGCTACACGATCCGCCGTTCGACGGCCTTCGCGGGCCTCTCGCTTCTGGCCCTTACGACCGCCTGGGGCGGTGTGACCGGCTGGTACATCCTCAGCAAGGACGATATCGCGGCGCGGCTGATCGCCCGCGAAACCACCCGGCAATATGCCTATGAAGACAGGATCGCGGCGTTGCGCGCCGATATCGACCGGCTCGCCAGCCGCGCCCTGCTCGATCAGGATGGCGTCGAGGCTCGTGTCGACGAACTGGCCACGCGTCRGGCCGAGCTGGAGAGCAAGCAGGCCCTGGTCGCTGCCGTCACCGAAACTCTGCAGGCCGGCGRCATTGCATCGCCTGCAAAGGTTCCACTGCGTTCACGCCTGATCAAGGCGGAGGAACCGATCCGCGCCTCCAGCGTCTCAAGCTTCGCGCCGATCACCTCAAGCAAGCCGATGCCCGCTCCCGACGCTCCCGGGCTCCGCAGCTCGGAAGAGCACAAGAGCGTCCCCTGGCAATCGGGCGAGGCGGAGGAAGCTCCGCAAGCACCCGCGCAACGCGTCGCAGAATCGCTCACCAGGCTTGACCAGTCGCTGTCGGAGACCGCGACGGCGCAACTCGCCGCGCTACGCCATATGGAACAGTCGCTCGCCGAATCTCAGAAAACACTGCGCGGGGCGCTGGCGGAGACCGGGCTCGACACCGACAAGCTTGCCGCCACGACGACGATCGCCAAGGGTGTCGGCGGCCCCTTCGTCCCCTTCAAGGTCGATGCGTCCGCCGGTCCCTTCGAGGCCACATTGAGCGCCCTGCAACCGCGCATATCGGCGGTCTACCGGCTGCGCGGTCTTGTCGAGCAATTGCCCCTTCGCAAGCCGATGCAGGGCGAAGTCGACATGACCTCGAACTATGGCTATCGCGTCGACCCGTTCACCCGCAGCCCGGCGATGCATACCGGCATCGACTTCCGCGCCGAAACCGGCACGCCGATCCGCGCCACCGCGCCCGGCAAGGTTGTCTCAGCTGAATATACCGGCGGCTACGGAAACATGGTCGAGATCGAGCATGCGGGCGGCATCACCACGCGCTATGCTCACATGTCTGCCATCAGCGTTTCGGCCGGACAAATGGTGACGAGCGGGACCGTGGTCGGCAAGGTCGGCACGACCGGGCGCTCGACCGGCCCACATCTGCATTACGAAACCCGGATCGAGGGCGAGCCCATCGACCCAACGCGCTTTGTCCGCGCCGGGAGCAAGCTCGCCAACCAGCTCTAAAGCATCGGCCCGAAAAGTGGATTGCGGTTTTCGGGTGAGCCGATGCAATCAAGGAGGGCTAGCCCATCGGACTGGATATAAAATCCGGTCTGATATGCTAGAAAGTCATCGTCGCCGCGTTGATGACGCCGGCCGCAAGCGAGGCGGCACCCAGGAACAGTGCGGCGGCCAGCTCACCGGCAGCGATCCGCGCTGACAGGTTGGGCAGCACGAGCCTGACCAGGAAATAGACCAGCAATTGCACCACGAGGGCGACAATGCCCCAGACCACGAGGTCGATGATCGTCGTTGCATGGACCACGGCGCTCGACAGCGGCAGAGCAAAACCCGTGAGACTCAGCCCCAGCGAGAGTGCCGCAGCAACGTTGTTGCGGCGGATCAGGCCGAATTCATTATGCGAGGTCGCCAGGGTGTAGATCAGCAGATAAACGGCGACGAGCCCAAGCGACGCTGAAAAGAAAAGTGCAAAATCCGGCAGTCGCGCCAAAGCTTGGCCGAGCATCGTCATCCCCTAAGTGATTCTGTGCGCGATCCTGCGCTTCAGTTCGCCTCGAACGCAACCATGCAACCCATGGCGGTGCTGGCCGGCACGACGATGCAACCACCGATCTGTCGCCACTCGACCTCAGCCGCGTCCAGAACCCCACGCACCCCATCGAGATCCTTCACCGCGACCGCGAATCCGGCGAAATGCGGATCCTTTCTCCCCTCCTCGACGCCGAAGAGCTGGTAGGCGGCATGCGGCGTCAGAATATCGACGCGGCCGCGCGGAAGGGCAGCGCTGATGCCGAGCGAATTGGATTTCAGACTGCGCTCGCCAGTGAAGGCCGAAAGGAAAACGTGGTGGTCGGTCGGGTTCTCCGCGACCATGACGGCAGAGGCCAATGCCTGTACGCCGTTCTGATGCTGCTGGAAGGCCGGATTCCAGAAATTCTGCGGCTCGTGCTGCTGGCAGACGAAGAAACCGCAAGCGGGCGCCGATGCGTTGCGGGCAAAGGCCAGCGAAAAGGCGACGCGGACCTCGTTGCCATCAGGACTRCGCGCCTGACGCTCAAAGAAAAACGGCTCGTAGTCGCCGAGGCCGGCTGCTTCGAAAATCTGCGCATCCGCCTTCGCATCGCGACTTTCGAGAACCAGCATCGACAGGCCTTCTGCCCGGGCGAGCTGATCGCGGACGAAGGCTCCGAAGGAAAAGCGCCGATGGGCATGGGGTGGAATGGCCCCGGAGTCGCCGATCGTGATCAGCTCCAGGAAGGCCCCCGGAAACTGGACGATGCGGTTCTCCGTGCCCCAGGGATGTCGATTGCGGGCTCCAACCCTGAAGCCCATCTTCGCATAGAGTTGGCCGGCAGCATCGAGGTCACGCACGCCGATGACGAGATGATCGAGGCCACGTGGCCGATTGGGCTGGGACATGTCGCGAATCGCCGTTGCTCAGGCCGCGCGTTGCGGTCTCAGGCGCCGGCTGTAGCAAGCTTTGCCGAAGCGGTCACGGCTCGATGTAATGCGGCACGAAGCGCGACGTATTCTTGGTGATCGGCGTCACATCCTCCCGGATGCACAGCCCGCAAGGCTGCGAGGCGACGAGCCATGAACCCAGCACGGCATGATACCCGGCGAAGGAGGCGAGCGCTGCAGCATCCTGAAGGATGAAACCCTCCGCCCCATAGGGACCGTCATCGCTGTCCAGCACCGTTCCGCGTTCGACCAGCGTGATGTTGGCGCCCTCGCGCGAATAGAGAGGCTTGCGGACATAGCGGGGATTGAGCTCCGCGCAACGCGGATCGCCCTCGAAGAAGGCGGGCAGCAGATTCGGGTGGCCGGGCTCCATCTGCCAGAGGCAGGCAAGCAGGCCCTTGTTGGAGAGAAGGGCCTTCCAGGGCGGCTCGATGAACTGGCAGCGCGAGCCGGCCAGAGCATCCGCGTAGCTCTCTCGGAAGAGCCACTCCCAGGGATAGAGCTTGAACAGTGTCTCGATCGGCAGATTGGCTCCGTCGCAGAACCGTCCGTCGGGAAGCAGTCCGATCTCCTCGATGAAGGTGAAACGCGCGTCGAGGCCGGCCTGCACAGCACAATCCTTGAGATAGTCGACGGTGCCCTTGTCTTCATTGCTGTTCTGGACGCAAGTCAGATGCAGTCGATAGGGCGATGGCTCGCGCAGGGCAGCAAAGGCCGCGATCAGTCGTTCGTGCAGCGAGTTGAACTGATCGCTATCCGGCGGGAGGGCACCCCGTGCCATGGCTTGCTCAAGCCAGTCCCATTGAACGACGCTCGATTCGAACAGTGCGGTGGGCGTATCCGCATTATATTCCAGCAGCTTGGCCGGCCCGCTGCCGTCATAGGCAAGATCGAGCCGGCCATAGAGGTTGCGATCGCCGCGCTGCCAGCTGTCGCGGATCAGTGGCCAATGCGGCGGCGGAATTGCGAGCCGGGTCAGGATCTCCTCGTCGGCGATCGCGCGTTCGACGAAAGCGAAACAAAGCTGTTCGATCTCGCCTGTCGGCGCTTCGATATCGCGCTCGATCTCCTCGAGCGTAAAGGCGTAGGCAGCGCTCTCGTCCCAATAGGTCTCGCCGTCGAGCGTGTGGAAAGCGAAGCCCAGACGCTCGACCTGAGCCTGCCAATTCCGACGAGGTGAGAGTTCAACCCGCCGCATCTCAGGACGACGAAGAGGAACTGTAGGAGCGGGAGGTCGAGCCGAAACCGCCGCGAGAGGCAGCGCTTGGCATGCTGGCGACCCCGGTCGACGAGACATTGCGCGCGACCAGCGCCTGTCCCGCGGTTGTCGAATAGGCGCGTGAACTCCCGACTCGGCCGCCTCCCCCTCCGGAGGACGATGACGACGAGGACCGGGCCTGCTGACATTCCTCGGCCACACTGCCAGGCGGGCAGGCCTGACGCGTCGGCGGCAGGAGCGGCCGGGCTGCACCACCACCGCTCTGCGCGAAGCTGCGCGCCAGCATGATTCCGGCAAGCGCCGGAACAACGACCTGCGCGCCGTTCCAAACCGCGCTCTGACAGGAGCCGGAGCCATACTCGGCTTCGCATGCGCTGGGGCTGGTGAACTTCTTCGCGTCGCGGAGTTGATTTGCGGAGGCTTCGTTGAAGCGCTGCTCACATTGGCTGCCGGACATCTGCCCGGCGGCGCGACAATCGGCGAGCGAGTTATAAACGAGGGTATCCTCCACATCGTCTTCCGAGCGCGGCCACGCTATCGCGACCAGCACCACCCCCACTGCGGCCAATCCGATCTGCGAGGAGCGTTTCATGACCGCCTCCCCTCAAACCGTCATGCTGGCGGCCGCCAGCGTGCCGCTGATCACCGCGATCACCGCCAGCATTGCGGCGGACGGGAGGCGATCCTCCTGGATCTTCTTCGAGAGGTCAGGGATCAGGACGCGGGCGAGCCCATAGGCCGCGAACTGGATCAGCATCGCGGCAAGCGCCCAGAGCACGCAGTCCGCAATGCTGCTCGCCTGAGCGATCGCCCTTTCGAGCGGGATCGAGAAGCCGGCGAGATTGCCGCCTAGTGCTATCGCAGCGGAGAGATTGCCTGCCCGGATCAGTGCGATTTCGTCATGCGCGGTCAATCGCATATAGATGAGAGCGAAACCCGTGATCAGCGCCGATCCGATCACGAAATACAGCAAAAAAGCCGGCAAACCGGCCATCGAGACAGCCATATCGCTCCCCCCGAGTCGCAACGCGACTATAAGCCGCCAGCGCGGCTGCACCAGCGGCTTGTCGGAGGTATCCAGGCACTTGATCAGGCGGGCAGCTCGCGCCGCCCGGTTCGGATCAGACCAGGCGGCTCTGCACCACCGCCGCCTCGACGAAGCTGGCGAAAAGCGGGTGAGGCTCGAATGGCCGCGACTTCAGCTCGGGATGATACTGCACGCCGATGAACCAGGGATGGTCGGGATATTCGACCGTCTCGGGCAGAAGCCCGTCTGGCGAAACACCGCAGAACTTCAGGCCATTTGCCTCAAGCCGCTCGCGATAGCCCATGTTGACCTCGTAGCGGTGGCGATGGCGCTCGGAAATCTCGGTCGAACCGTAAATCTCGGCGATCTTCGAGCCAGGGGCCAGCTTTGAGGCGTAGGCGCCGAGCCGCATCGTGCCGCCCAGATCGCCACCGGCCGCACGCATCTCGAGATCGTTGCCGCGCATCCATTCGGTCATCAGGCCGACGACAGGCTCCTCGGTGGGGCCGAACTCGGTCGAATTGGCCTTCTCGATCTGAGCGAGCGAACGAGCTGCCTCGATCACCGCCATCTGCATGCCGAAGCAGATGCCGAAATAGGGAACCTTGCGCTGCCTGGCGAAGGTCGCCGCCTTGATCTTGCCCTCGGCACCGCGATGTCCGAAGCCGCCGGGAACCAGGATGCCGTGGACATGCTCCAGGAAGGGAGCCGGGTCTTCCTTCTCGAAGACCTCCGATTCGATCCAGTCGAGATTGACCTTGACCCGGTTGGCGRTGCCGCCGTGCATCAGGGCCTCGATGAGGGACTTATAGGCGTCCTTCATGCCGGTGTATTTGCCGACGATGGCGATCGTGACTTCGCCCTCGGGATTCTTCACGCGCTCGGAAATGCGCCGCCAGTTGCTCAGGTCGGGCGCTTCGCCGGCGTCCAGGCCGAACGCCGCCAGAACCTCGGTGTCGAGCCCTTCGGCATGATAGGACAGCGGCACGTCATAGATCGAAGCAACGTCCCGGGCCTCGATCACCGCGGTTTCGCGGACATTGCAGAACAAAGCGAGCTTGCGGCGTTCCTCACGCGGGATTTCGCGGTCGGTGCGGCAGAGCAGGATATCGGCCTGGATGCCGATCGAACGCAGCTCCGCAACCGAATGCTGGGTCGGCTTCGTCTTCAGTTCTCCGGCCGTCGGGATATAGGGCAGCAGCGTGAGATGCGTGAAGATGCACTGGCCGCGCGGCAGCTGCTGGCTGATCTGGCGAATGGATTCGAGGAAGGGCAGGCTCTCGATGTCGCCGACCGTGCCGCCGATCTCGACCAGCGTGAAGTCATAGTCTTCATTGCCGGTGAGGACGAATTCCTTGATGGCATTGGTGACGTGCGGAACGACCTGGATCGTCGCACCGAGATAGTCACCCCGGCGCTCCTTGGTCAGGATGTCCATATAGATGCGGCCGGTGGTGATGTTGTCGCCCTTGTTGCAGGGCCTGCCGGTGAAGCGCTCGTAATGCCCGAGATCGAGATCGGTCTCGGCCCCGTCATCCGTGACGAAGACCTCGCCATGCTGATACGGGCTCATCGTGCCCGGATCGACATTGAGATAGGGATCAAGCTTGCGCAGACGGACCGTATAGCCACGTGCCTGCAGGAGAGCTGCGAGAGCTGCCGCCGCGAGGCCTTTGCCAAGCGAGGATACCACGCCGCCGGTGATGAAAACGTACCGCGTCATGGGAGATCACCTTTAACGCCAGGGTTTCGATTCGCTAAGCGCGCCGTTGCAGACCCGCCCTGCTGTTTATGCTTGTCCACAACGGAGAAGGGCCGGACCTCCGCCAGCTCTTCCCCAAAAGAGAAGGGCCGGTTTCCCGGCCCCTGCCCTGTCCTCGTCACTGCTGCGGCGCTGCCGGCGGTGTCGGCGGTTGTGAGYCGCCCTGATTCTGCATCTGGCGCAACTGGTCGAGCACGCCGCCTCCGGCGTTGGGAGCACTTGGACCGGTCGGTGCCGCGGGAGCAGTCGTTCCCGGCGCGCCGTCGATGATCGAGCGCTGCGTCCGCCCATGGGTCGCCATGATCGCCAGAGCGATCGAGGTCAGGAAGAAGAGCCCGGCAAGGATAGCCGTCGCGCGGGTCAGGGCATTGGCCTGGCCGCGGCCGGTCATGAAGCCGCCGACACCACCGCCACCGCCCGAACCCATGCCCAGGCCGCCGCCCTCGGAACGCTGCAGCAGGACCACGCCGACGAGCGCGATCACGATGATCAGATGGATGACGATGAGAACGTTCTGCATGATCCCACGAAATAGGTATGACGCGGGCCGCCACAAGGTGCCCCGCGCCGCATGTCCGCCAATTGCGGGCTCGGCGGCGCACATAGCATGCAGTTGCCGGGTGCACCACCCGGCAATTGCGTCATTCGTGCAATGCCGCCGTCAACGCGACGGCATGGATCAGCGGCAGGCGCGTGCGATGCCGAGGAAGTCCTCGGCCTTGAGACTGGCGCCGCCGACGAGCGCACCGTCGACATGGGGGACATTCATCAGTTCGGCCGCGTTGGACGGTTTGACCGATCCGCCATAGAGCAAGCGCACACCAGCGGCCGCCGCCTTGCCAAGGAGCTTCCCGAGTTCGCTCCGGAGCGCCTCGTGCATCTCGGCGACGTCGGCGGCGGTGGGGGTCAGCC